>JAHJRJ010000200.1 GCA_018830765.1 Bacteroidota bacterium
CCAACCGCAATTAAAATAAATCCCAGCGAAACCCAATCTGAGGTTTTTGGAAATTTACCACCAAAAAGGAAATAAAAAGCGAGAGTTGAGGCAGTTCCTGCAATTAAAGAAGTTAAACGATTTACCAATCCAGCGAAAGTTGCTGTTCGTCCTTTGAACATAAATAAGAACACCGAAAAAAATGCGACTGCGCCGAAAGTTGTGCCTGCAACTATTTCCCAGGAATAATATTCAGACGGATTTCTCAGCACTTCTTGAAATAAATTTATCTGGAATATCGTCGAGTCCTTGATTGAGAATAAAATAAACGCAACCACGATTACTGTAACAGCCACAGATATTTGTTCAATAGCAAAATATCCTTTGTTATCTTGTGGCACACCCTTCTCTCGGGTATTTTTAAAATAATTCATTATATAAAGTCGGATCGAGTATGCGACAAGATAACTTGTTAAAATTATAACGGCAGGAGTATAGCTCAAAAAATCGAATCCAACTCCTCTATCATAAAATAAATGAACACTTACCGCAAGTATCGCAAAAATCACTGCGAACTCTTCTTCTTTGTAGACTTTCTTTTTTAGAATATTTTGTTTTATCTGTATCGCATCGATAATTCTAGAAATAACAATGATACTACCTCTCATAATAACCATCGCAACCATTACCGAAATTGGCAGCGTATACATCAAAGTCGTTGTTGGAATAACTACAGCGGTACAGATGCCCGATGGAATAATATACAAAAACTCAACGGGCATTTTTATCCCTAAAAAAGAGAGAGAATAATTAGACTTTAGTTTGTACCATCTGAATAAAAATACTATAGATAAAGCAAACAGATTTCCTCCTATTGTACTGTAGATCAAAAACTCCATATTCATCTGCACCTGTAAGGCTTCGAATGTTCCAGGGGTTCCGATCTGATTAACTAGAAAATCTGTAAAATATTTAACTGCTACACCGAAAATTACATAAAAAAAGAAATACCCGATACATAATTGTATAAGTCTGCCTGTGCTACCTTCTACTGTCTTCCACATTTAAATAACCTTTACCTATTTATTTTACCTCTTGGATTCTATTTTCAATTATTGAATCTATTATTTTCACTTTTCTAATAGCTTTCTCTACTTCTTCAAATAAAGTAAGCTTTAAATAAATCGCATCGTTCACCTCGAGACCGAAATGTCTTTTTGCTTCACCGACGAGATAATCGTTAGCAACGCAAATATACATCTTCTCCTCATCCACCTGCTTTCCATTAATTTCGAATTTTAAAAACTCAATTGTGGTGTCGTCCATCTTCTTGAATTGACATACAATTCCAGATGTCTGAATTGATGATTTTCTATTTATATAATATTCTACAACCGATTTCAACTGCTTCCCACTCAATTTGAATGTAGTGAGAACGTTTCTAAACGGTAATACTTCAAACAAATCGTTCTTTGTTATAGGACCGGCTGAAACGTCTTTACGTATTCCGTGATTGTTCATAAAAGCAATGTCGGCGTGTACCGCTTCACGTTGAGCGTCGGTTATAAAATTACCGATACCGCTCTCGCCGTTCATTCGTTTCCAATCGGAGATTAATTCGCCTATAACTTCGCTATAATCTTTGTCGATTCGGTTTTTAAACGATTCTACAAAATCACTTAGCTTATTCTTCGGATAACTTTCTCGCGTCCATAGTTGAATTAATTTGCCGTTATACTTCACAACTTTGTCGTTTTCTACGGTTAATTCTAATTCGCCTAAATTTTCGCAATTTGAACCTGCCTGAACGATTATGACATCGTTAACAACTTTCGGAGTTGACAAACGTGTGTGCGAATGAGCACCTACTATAACATCCAAGCCGGAGACGTTCGCAGCTAAAACAGAATCTTCCTGTACTCCCTGATGAGTTAAAGCAATTATTAGATCAGTTTTCGGGTCTAACAAATCGACTAGACGTTGCGTTGTTTCTTCAGGTGATAATACCTTAATACCGATTAGATTATTTTTGTTAACAAGATTATATAACGATTGCGAGATAATCCCGATAAGTCCAATCCTTAATCCACCCTTTTTAAAAATAACATATTCTTTGTTATTGTAGGCTAATTTATTTTTTGAGTTGACGAGGTTTGCTGACAAGGTAGGAAACTTTGCAATCTTCGTTAACTTTATTAAATTCTCTTGTGAAATGTCGAGGTCGTGATTGCCCGGGCACCAAGCATCATAGCCGGTCATATTCATCATTTCAAACAAAGCTCCACCGTAAGCGCCTTTGTAGGAATATTCCGTAATTGGGTTACCCGTCATAACGTCCCCCGCATCGAGGAGCAATGCCGTCTTTACCTTCTTTATACTATCTGCAATAAGAAATAATTCGTTAAAACCACCTACTAACGGTTTTGGCGTCTCGCGCTTCCAAAAAGCTTCGTGAGGAATAAAGTTCGAGTGGATATCGTTAGTGTGTAGTATCGTAATCGACTTCGGTTGAGTGTATGAAGAGACACTCCATAATACCGTAAGCAGATTAACCAATAATAATGAATTTTTAAGTTTTATGAATCTCATATAAATATCTTTAAATTAATTACAGGATTTGAAGTTAGAAGATTGAGATCGAAAGAGATACGGTACATGCCTCGCCCCATTAACTCAGGCGAAGTAAGCATATAAAGAATATTTAATTAGCTATTAACGGTTTTTCTTTTTATGGCGCATCTTGCGGAGACGTTTTTTACGCTTGTGCGTTGACATTTTGTGACGTTTTCTCTTTTTACCACTCGGCATGAACTAATCCTTTCTAAAATAAAATTATTTAATGTGTTGTTCTAGAATTTCTTTTGCTTTTTTTGCCACATCGCTACGGGAGTCAATCTCGATACATTTATTAAACCAATTCCTAGATCCTTCGATATTCCCGCTCTGTAAACTAACTATACCCAAATTAAAATGACCCAATTGGTGTTTTGGTGAAAACTTCAGAGCACCACGCATTTCAGCTATTGCCATTTGAAAAAGATTCATCCTTTGTATTGTATCCTCAAATGCAAGCTGATAATAACTTACTCCTAAATCTATTCGTGCATCTGCATTAGTGGGATTTTGTTGCAGGTATTTTGTGTAGATATTAATAGATTTCAGAAGCTGTCCTGTATCTTGGTAGCGATGAGCTAAAGCTAAAAGTGATTCGAAATCTTGAGGATTAGCAGCAACTGTTTTTTCAAGCTGGGATATTTCTTCTACAACCGCTTGCATATTCGGCATCTCATGTTCATGTCCGTCGCCTTCTGAATGAACCTGACCGTCTTGTCCGCTTTGTACAGAATCTTGGTGGGCAGGCTTCCTTACAAGCCAAACTACTAATAATGCGACTACTATCAGTCCGATAACAGCAAAATAACGGTTTCGTGATTTGATATTATTAAATTTGATTTTATTGTTTTGGGGAATCAAGAGTGATGTTCGGGAACTGAATATTTTTAAGATTTTCGTTAACGAGTGTTTTTAGTTCTTTAGAGACTTTAAACAGAGGCACGAAGTGTTCGTCAACTATTACTTGTTCGCCTGTGCGTGGATTTCGTGCTATTCGACCTTTTCTTTTTTTAACTTTATAACTACCAAAACCTCGTATTTCAATGTTTTTACCGTCTTTTAAAGCATTGATGACTGTCGAAATAAAGCCATCAACTACAGCTTCGGTTTCCACTTTCGTCAATCCCGTAGCTGAAGCGATCACGTCAACTATGTCTGCTTTTGTCAATTGAAACCTCCTTGATATTAGTTGGTTAGTTTATATTGTAAAATCGGATGATTAAAAATTTCTTCTTTGAGATTAAATAGTTCTTGAAATTTCGCTTCTCCTAAAAATCTTTCGATGAAAGTTTTTCGCTTTTGTTCTTTAACTATAGCAGGTTCATCTTTTATTCCTGCCACATCGGCTGCGATTTTCACAGCATCTTCGAAAGTTCCTAATGTATCTACAAGTTTCATCTTATAAGCTTGTTCTCCGGTAAAAACCCTACCGTCAGCATATTCTATAATTTTCTGATGTTCTAATCTTCGTTCTTTTCCAACGATGTCTATAAATTGGTAATGCACATCGTCCATTAAATCCTGAAAATATTTCTTGTCTTCCTTCGTCATCCCTCTGAAAGGATTTCCTGCATCTTTATATTTACCGCTCTTTATTATATTTATCTCGACGCCGATTTTTTGGAACATCGGATCGAGACGGAGGAATTGTGAGATAACACCGATGCTACCAGTAAGTGTGCCGGGGTTCGAAACGATGATGTTTGCACCGCACGACACATAGTAACCGCCGCTCGCAGCAACAGACCCCATAGAAACTATCACTGGTTTTCCATAATCTCGCGTCTTTTTAACTTCTTCATAAATTTCATGACTGGCAACAACACCTCCACCCGGAGAATCTACACGGAATAATATTGCTTTTATTGAGTTATCTTTTCTATACTTCTTAAACTGTTTAACTATCTTTTCAGATTCTGTTATAACCCCTTTTAACTCGATAATTGCAACCTTATCACCGCGGCCCCATACAACGTCCATATATTCATCTTCGCCCGGCGCAAGTATAGCGATAAAGAATAAAAGCATAATGCCCACACCCACTGCCAGCAGTGTTAAAAATATGCCTAAGAACCACTTCGTTGACCTTTTCATTCCTATAACCTATTGATTTTACTTGTAATTATACGAAAACTATAAATTAAATGCAAACGGACTCTGAGCTAATTTTTTATAAGTGTAATTGTTAATTCATCGATGCGGTTTTGCTTAATGTGAATAGGTTCAAATATTAGATTTTTATATTTGAATTTTTCCCCCTTATCCGGAATTCTACCCGCTAGGTGAAAAACAAAACCTCCGATAGTGGAGATGTCCACATCTTCAATGTCAAGTGAAATATTCAGCTTCCTTTCAACTTCTTCTACCGGAACTGCCCCGCTTACTAGTAGAGTTGTATCGTTTAGTTCCGTAATACTCTTCGAATCCGGTTGCAGGATGGTTTTATAATCGCTAATTAAATGAGTGATTATATCTCTCAATGTAATTATGCCAACAGTGCCCCCGTGTTCATCAACAACTATTGCACA
>JAHJRJ010000201.1 GCA_018830765.1 Bacteroidota bacterium
ATTAGCTACCACCAGCACCAACCTTTTTACATCGACTATGAAAAAGATATTTTAGTGGCGCCTTGGGTTCGCACCCATTCCACAAAAGATTATTACAGAATGGCTTCATTATTGCGGAAATATCCTAATGTTCATGCGACAATTAATTTAAGCCCTTCTCTGTTAATCCAAATTCAAGAATATTACATTGATAGGTTAAAACCGTTTGTCGATTTAAAGAACTGCAAGTTTAACGTAAAAAAATATTTCAGTAAAAAATCTTTCCAAACAGATCCATTATTCGACCTGTTAGTAAAGCCGACAGAAAATTTTAATCAGGAGGACAACGATTATCTCTATAGCAATTCGTGGAGCGCACTAAGCGTAAATGAAGTTGTGAGAAGACGGTTCCCGGAATATGAGAGATTGTATCATGAATTTTGTGAATTAAGAAAAAAGAAATCGTTAATTAGCAACCGTCAGAAGTTAAGAGAATTGAAATTCTGGTTCACACTGGTAAATTTCGATTTGGATATTTTAGATGGACCTGTTAGACTGACAGACGGCAATATTATAGATTTGAGCGATTTAATAGAAATTAAGCGCGACCATAAGTATTACTTGAAAAGGAAAATAACCGAAACCGACTGCCAACGATTGGCTATCGAAACTTACAAGATGTTTATCAATGTTGCGGCTATTCATAGTAAATTGCAGTTGAACATCGAACGCGATACTGGTCAAATCGAATTAACGACAAATCCTTACAGTCATCCTATTTTACCTTTGATTTATGATTCAAACGACGGTAAAATCAGCATGCCACATTCGCCATTTCCTAAACGATTTAGTTATCCTACTGATGCCGACAATCACGTAAAACTCGCAATAAAATATTATAAAAAGACATTCGGTAAAAAACCCTTGGGTATGTGGCCTTCCGAGGGTGCTGTCAGCGAAGCTGCGGCAATGTTATTCCAAAAGAATGGCGTACAATGGATTTCTACAGACATGCAAATATTGAAGAATTCATTAAGGGATGATGGGTCTTTTTTATCGCCATACAGGTATAAAAACATGGCGATATTCTTTCGGGATACGGAATTATCAGACAGAATAAGTTTTAAATACCAACACATGGACGGTGAAGAAGCCTCAAGCGATTTTATTAAATATGTACTTACTGCAGGGTCAAGAGAGAAAAAAAAATCAAAGCTGTTAACTGTTATACTCGACGGCGAGAATGCATGGGAATGGTATCATAGAGATCGCGAGGGTAGAGAATTTCTTAACTCGCTTTACAAGAAATTGGAAAAATTATACAAAACGAGACAGATAGTTACAGTCACACCATCGGAATATTTGCTTGGTAATGAGCGCAGGGGCATTCCACCTCATCCTATCGATAATTTACCTGTAATTCATAAATTAGCGACGGGGTCTTGGATACACGCCGATTTTAGTAAGTGGATCGGAACCGTTCAGAAAAATTTAGCGTGGAAATTTTTGCTAAAGACACGTGGTGATTTTAAAAAAGCAAAGATACCAAACCATAGTCAAGACGATAAATTAAAGCCTTACTCTAAAAGGTGGTACTTGAAAAAAGCATGGGAAGAATTGTATATCGCAGAAGGTTCCGATTGGTTCTGGTGGAGCGGCGAAGATCAAGAATCTTATTCGACTAAAAAGCCATTCGATGAATTATTTTATCAACACTTAAAACAAGTTTACCTGTATGCCTATAAAGCAGGATATAAGTTAGAGATTCCGGTTTTTCCAGTGATAGCCAAAGATAAAATCATCGAAAAAAAAATTTCAAAAAGAACAGGAACTATGAAAGCCGGTAGAAGAAAGAGTAAAGTAGTATTCATTTGTGATGCACGAAATATTCAGGTGCCGCGAGCAATCTACATAACGGGAAACTGCGAAGAGTTAAGCGAATGGGTTCCAAATATAACGAAGATGTACAACGACGGAACGCACGGTGGTTTAGAACTGAAAGATAACGTTTGGGCTTACGAACTTGAGCTACCTGAAGGAACAGAGATTCAGTACAAGTACACTAACAGCGGAAAGCCCGGTGAATGGGGGAAATC
>JAHJRJ010000028.1 GCA_018830765.1 Bacteroidota bacterium
GCTGAAACTCTTCTTTCAACCAAAACGAGATACGCAACCGTGCCCAATAAGGCGAGTAAAACGACAGCAATTTTAATAAGTGTGATTATTAGATCCATTTTCTAACTTTTTTAGATTTTTGTGTTTGCTAATACTTTTTGACGTATCTTAACGCCTCTACTCCCTATTTTTTTATATGTTAATCCTCTGAATGCTTCCACAGAAGAAGCTATTTCGTTAAATATTTCCTCTGCTGAATTATATCTGAATTTAGGATTGATTGCACTGCCGACGTGACTTAATATTCTCCAAGTTGGGCGCGCATCTCTTTTATTCCACTTCATCCACCTGTCGTTGGGAGCGCCGAATTTATCTAATCTGCTCAGAGCCATACCGTCGAGAGATCTATCTAACTCGACTGTGGCGACTGCCGGCTTGATCCATTGAACACGTCCCTGGAAGTTAGTAAAAGTTCCGTTCATCTCAGCATAAGTTGAAGCAGGCAGCACTACATCTGCTATAGCAGTAAGTTTGTTTATATTCGTAGCATGGATGATGAGATAGTCGATTTTTACAAGTGCTGAAGTAAATTCTTCTGTGAGTGGAATCCGGTCGTCAATCAAATAAAGACATTTGATAAACTTTGATTCGATAGCCTTTATAATTTGTTTGAAGTTTAATCCGTTTTGGTTTGGAAATACTCCAACTTCGCGGGCACCTAATGAATTGGGAGTTTTATCGGCGCGTATCAATAAATCATCTTCTTCACCCTGTTCTAGATAAGATAAAAAATCAATATGCGGCGTCCCGATTATATTCTTTATCAATTTGGCAAAGATATAGTTATCCTCATTTGTGCGGAAAGGTGAACCAATACCGGCCACTTCCATTTTATTAAAGCTTTGTAGTCTGTTAACAACTTCTGCGATTACTTCTTCCCATCCCACTTCTACTAAATCGCCGTTTCTACGTAGAAGCGGTGCCTTTACTCGAGTTTCGGAGTTTACGCATTTGAATGTGTTTAACCTGCCGTAATCGCACATCCAGTAGTCGTTTACATCGGGATTGAATCTTGGAGTTAATCGTAATATTTCGTTGTTCCGAACCCATACATTAGTGTTACAGCCGCGTGCACAACCTGTGCAAATACTTTCGGTCGCCGACATTTCCCATACGCGCGCTTTAAAACGAAAATCGCGGCTCGTTAAAGCACCGACCGGACAAAGCTCAACAACATTCATCGAGTAAGGATTATCAAGTTGTTCGCCGGGCGCTGTTGTCAACTCGATTCTATCACCGCGTTGAGTGAAAACCAATTGCGGCTTACTTGCAATCTCATCTGTGAACCGGACACACCTTGAACACATAATACATCTTTCAGCATCGAGCATTACGTTAGGACCGAGTTCAACCCTTTTTGGTTTACGAACTTTATCGTCGTCGAATCGAGAGTATCCTCTGCTGTATTTATAAGAGTAATCTTGAAGTTTACATTCACCCGCCTCGTCGCATATCGGGCAATCGAGCGGATGGTTAATAAGGATAAACTCCATCACAGCTTCGCGAGCTTTTATCACTCTCTGGTTTTCGGTGTGAACAACCATACCGTCGGTGACTTTTGTGGCACAAGCGACTGCGAGCTTTGGAGATTTTTCAACTTCAACCAAACACATGCGGCAATTTCCGGATACAGAAAGCCGGGGGTGCCAGCAAAAATGTGGTATCGAGATTCCTGCTTCTCCCGCTACTTCGATAATAGTTTTAGACGGGTCTGCTTCTATTTCTTTTCCGTCTATATTGATTTTTACCATTGAATTTCCATTTTTTACGTTGATTCTTCTTCTTATTCGATTTTTTATGATAGAAATATGGGTCCAATCCAAAAAGGTTGAAAAACCGTTTGCCAAAGGCATCAAGTCTGTGTGAAAATTGTAATGCGAAATTTATTTCGCAAAATAATATTAGCGAGATGAATCTCGCTCTACAATTCTACGAATTGACGTAGTCAATGATTTTCACACAGACTGCATCCCTTCGGACAATGGTTTACTATTTCTCAAATATTCAGCCATCGATCTATTTTCGGTAAGCTTCCAATGCAAATTTTATAATTTCTAAAGAGCGTCTCAGCTCAACTTCATTTAGTGTATAAGCGATTCGTATTTCATTAAATCCTTTTCCCGGTGTCGCGTAAAAACCTTGAGCAGGAGCAATTAAAGCCGTCTCCTTCCTGTCTTCGAATTCTTCTATTAGCCACTTGGCAAAATGTTCCGAGTCTTTCACCGGCAAACCGATGACGATGTAAAAAGCGCCTTCCGGTTTATAATAGGTAATTCCCGGTATTTCTTTTAAATAGTCGTAAAGGATATCGCGCCTTCGTTTAAACTCTTGCACGATAGGTTGTACAAATTTTTCCGGTGAATTCAGAAGAGGTATCATCGCGTGCTGCTCAATAGTTGCAACAGAGAGACGAGCCATACCAAATTTGAAAGCACTCTGAATAACTTCCTTGTTATGACTTGCTATAACCCCTATTCTCGCACCGCAAACATTGAAACGCTTTGAGCAGCTATCCAGCAGGATAGCATTTTCACGGATTTCTGGAAAGCTCATTACGCTGTGGAATTTCGCATCATATGCAAACTCTCTGTAAACTTCGTCGGACAATAAGAACAGGTTATGCTTCTTTACAACATCTACTACTACCTGCAATTCTTCCCGGGAATAAATTGTACCGGTAGGATTGGATGGATTATTGATCAGAATTCCGCGGGTTTTCTCGGTAATATAGTTTTCGATTTCCGATGAAGGCGGCAAGTGAAAACCGTTACTGATAGAGAGCGGAACCGGGCGCAGATTTACATTAGCAATTGTAGCAAAGCCGTTATAATTCGTATAAAACGGTTCGAAGACGATAATCTCGTCGTCGTTGTCGCAAACAGCAAACATTGCAAAAATTATTGCCTCAGAACCGCCTGTAGTAATAACCATTTCACTTTCATCAAAGTGAATACCTACTTGTGCGAAATAATTTTTCCAGGCGCTCAACGCCGGAATTATACCAGCAGAAGGGGCATAGGCAAGAGTTAGATGGTCGATATTTCTAATAGTTTCAAAAACTACCGGGTCGGTTGGAAGGTCGGGCTGACCAATATTAAGATGATAAACTTTAATGCCTTTTCTTTTACGTTCTTCGGCTGTTGCGGCTAATTTTCTAAGAGGCGAAGCTTGCATAGTGACCGCTCTTGTTGAGATGAGCGGCTTATTTCCCTCACCCACTAATTCTTTTGTATCTAACTTTTCTGAAGTTTCATTCATATAATTTATTTCCCCAATTTAAACTATTCCGATGGTTTAAAAATCACGACTGAAAAGTTTTCCGGATATAAATATTTATTTGCTACTTCTAAAATATCATCTATCGTAACTGCATCTATCCGTTTTACAATCGAATCTAACGTAGTGTATTCGTTAAAATATATTTCACCCGACGCTAAGCGCATCATTCTGCTCGACATGCTCTCCAAACTCAACATCATCGAACCTTTTACTTGAGCTTTGGTTCGGTTTAATTCTGTTTTATTAAGAGCTAATATTCGCAGCTTCTTCAATTCATTATTAATCAATTCTATAGTTTTTTGGATATTCTTTTTCGAGGTTCCTGCATACACTCCTAAACAGCCGCAATCGCTGAGCATATTAAGAAAAGATGACACCGAATAAGCATAACCGTACTTTTCTCTGATAGTTTGGAACAATCTTGAGCTCATCCCGCCGCCGAGCAACGTGTTCATCACCACTAACGGATAGCGATTTTTGCTTTTTATGCCTCCAGTAACGGTTCCCATACAGATATGAGATTGCTGAATCGGCTTCGCTTCCTCGATAATTTTTCTGTACGCTTTGACAGGTTTAAAAGAACGTTCGAGGTGATTATTATTTTTCCGTTTATTGTTTTCAAACCGGCTTTTCACTAAGTCCACTAATTTTTCGTGGCTTATATTTCCCGCTGCAGATATTACGATACGGCCGGGTGAATAATAATTTCTAATATACTTAAGCAACTGATTTTTTGTAAAACTGCGAATATTTTTTGCCTCCCCAATCACGGAATATCCGAGCGGATGTTTACCGAACATAGTTTTATCGAGATAGTCATGAATATAATCTTCGGGATCGTCCTCGATATTTTTTAGCTCTTCGAGAACAACAGTTTTTTCCTTTTCGATATCTTTCGGATTGAGAGTCGGATTGAGTACTAACTCCGATAAAACATCTACTGTTTTTTCAACATGTTCGTCTAAAACTTTTCCATAGTAACAGGTATTTTCTTTGCTTGTAAAGGCGTTAAGGTAACCACCGTACTCCTCGATACTTTTAGCAATTTGTTTGTTATTATATTTCTTGGTGCCTTTAAAAACCATATGCTCTACGAAGTGAGAAATCCCGTTCACTTCCGACTTTTCATCCCTTGAACCGACATTTATCCACACACCTATAGAAACTGACCGCACATATGGGATAGTTTCACTCACGATGCGAATTCCGCTATCGAGTTCTGTTTTTTTATATGTCGTAGATGTATTCATTAAATAATTATTGGGCTCTGTTTTTGATTAAATTCTTGAAAAATATAGCAATTTTCAGTATGATAGTCAAGATAACTCTCTCAGAAACAAGTCGGCAGCACGGATCATCGTATTAATTTTTGTGGCTATCATATCAATCGCAACTGTATTCTCTCCGCCTTTTGGAATAATGACATCTGCCCATCGTTTGCTCGGTTCCACGAATTCGAGATGCATAGGTTTAACAGTAGAAATATACTGATGGATTACCGATTCAATACTCCTTCCCCGTTCGATCAAATCGCGACGTAACCGGCGCAGTAATCTCTCGTCCACGTCCGTATCAACATATATTTTTATATCCATCAAATCGCGTAAATCTTTCTCCACAAAAATTAAAATGCCTTCAACTATTATAATATTCCGTGGCTGGATGGTGTTTGTTTCTTTTAAACGTGTATAAGTTTTAAAATCATAAAGAGGTTGTTGTATCGGTTCGCGCAATCGTAGTTGTTTCAGATGTTCGATCATAAGTGTAGTTTCGAGAGCGTGGGGATGGTCAAAATTAACTTCGGTCGGACCAACCCCTCCGAACGCGGAAATATCTTTATAGTAAGAGTCGTGCTGGATGACTACGACCTTATTAATATCTAATCTCTCTAATATCTTATAAGTAACTGTAGTTTTTCCGGAACCCGTACCTCCTGCAATTCCAATAATTAATGGTTGGTTCATAATATTTTATTTTGTTATATTATAACTGAAACATTTTAGATTTGCAAAAATATCTCTTACAATCGAATTAATTTTTTATGATAATGGATTACCTTCTAATAATCGCCGGAATCTTATTTGCGTTTGAGTTTGCTCTTTTCTTTTGGGGGATTTATAAATCGCAAAAATTAAAACGTAACGAAGGATTCGAGCCGTCCGTGTCCATAATCGTCGCAGCCCGAAACGAGGAAAAAAGCATAAAGCCCTGTCTCGAATCGCTTGCGTTGTTGGATTATCCGCGCGATAAAATTGAAATCGTCATCATAAACGACCAGTCGCAAGACATAACGGAAGATATTATTAGAGATTTCATCAAAAATAAACAATACTTTAAATTGGTGAACGCCGATCCCGGAAAAGATAATCTAAAAGGAAAAACGAACGCACTATCTCAGGGAATTGAAGCTTCAAGCGGCGAGATAATTTTATTTACAGATGCCGATTGTATTGTGCCGCAAACTTGGGTAAAAGAAACGGTGTCATTCTTCACAGAAGATGTTGGGATAGTCGGTGGATTCACATTGTTGAAAGCTAAAAATACGTTTGAAGGATTGCAATCACTTGATTGGTTGTTTGTATTTGGCGTGGCATGCGCAACTTCTACGTTAGGCATTTCACTGACCGGCGTGGGAAATAATTTAGCGGTACGGCGATCAGCATATAACAAAGTCGGCGGTTACAGACAAATACCTTTTAGCGTTACTGAAGATTATGCATTAACTCGTTCTATACTGAAGGAAACCGGTTATCAAATGGTTTTTCCGTTTAGTCGGAATTCTTTAGTGATAAGTTCGCCGTGTTTCACTTTCGTTGATTTGTATCGTCAAAAAATCCGCTGGGGGGTCGGTGGATTAGATATGATCACGGCAGGATTTGTAATATTTGGTGTTGTGTTTGCGTTTAATCTCTTACTGATAGCTGGTTTAATTTTTCAACCGGGTTTCATACTCTTACTTACAGTATTGCTGAAAATTCTTATCGACTTTTCATTCGTATCGTATTTATTAATTAAAACAAATAAATACCGTTATATACGATATTTTATTGCTTTCGAGATATATTTTTTCTTGTATGTAATTATCCTGCCATCATTAGCTTACTTAACAAAAACTGTGAAGTGGAAAGACCGTAAGCTATAAACTACTACGTAATTCAATATTCTACATTCGACATTCTCCGCCAGAGGCGGATGCGCCTTTGGCGCAGATATTCAAAAAAAAACAAAGCCAACTAACCATTTTGATAAGTTAGATATAAAAAAAAGCCCTTCGTGCTTGAAGGGCTTTTTAGATTTTGTCCGCCATAGGCGGATTTGAAAAAAACTTATCGATTACGTGAGCTTGATACTCCAAGTCTTTTCAATTTATAACGTAATGTTTGCTCTGACAAACCCAGGAAATGTGCGGCTCTTGACTGATTGAATCCAAATTTGGCTAAAGCTCGCTCGATAATTCCTTTCTCGATTAAATCTAACGAGTTATCCAAAATAAACTCTTGGTCATTCTCGATGTTGTTAATCATTTTAACAACTTCTGTTTTCTCGTCTATTAATTCCTGTGGCAGGGTGAATCTTCCGCCGGTTGAGAAGAGCACTGATTTATCTATAACTGCTTTAAGCTCGCGTATATTTTCTTTCCACGGCTGCATGACTAAAACCTCGATTGCGTTGATATCGATAACCAACTCGCCGATACCAAGTTCTCTGCATATCTCGCTAGTATAGTGTTTCACCATAATAGGAATATCTTCAGGCCGCTCACGCAGCGGAGGAATTTCGACGCGTTCAAACTCCATGAATTTGTTATAAATACCTTCAAGCAGTTTTCTCTTCTCGAATAACTCTTTGGGGTCTGCTTTCATTGTAATAATCAGCCGGATATCTACCGGTTCGCCTTCAGTACTACCGACACGACGAGTAACCCGCTCGTTCATGAAAGATAGTATCTTCATCTGGTTGCGAAAGCTCGCCTCTTCGATTTCTTCTATCAGAACAGTGCCATTATTTGCAATTTCGAACAATCCGCGTTTAGTCGAGTACGAAGAAATACCCTCGGTTCCAAGGTTATGGCCGAAAAGAACTGATTCCAACTCACGGTCATCTATCACGGATAAGTTTAGCGAGGCAAACGGAAAGTCTTCGCCTATAATTTTGGATAGAGAGTGGATATTTTTTGCGACAGCGCCTTTACCTACCCCTGGTTCACCGATTATGACAATATCTCTTCTTGTTTTTGCTAACCGTGAAATTTGCTTAAGCAGCTGGTCAACTGCTTTACTCTTTCCGATAATCGGATATTCGAGTTTCTCGCTCGATTTTTCTTCA
>JAHJRJ010000029.1 GCA_018830765.1 Bacteroidota bacterium
CGCTCTGATCGTTCCCCGACGTCAACGCAATCGTCGCCGCTGCTCCAACAGTCGCAGTCGCACTAAACGTTACTGGACTTCCGGTGAGCGTCCCTGAGGTTGCCGTCACCGTATACGTCCCAACTTTGTTCCCCAATGTCAATGTCGTTGAGGCAATGCCGTTTGAACCAGTTTGAACGACCGTCTGATTTAAGACTTGTCCTGCAGCGCCCTGTGGGAATCCAACAATACTAAATACAACAGTTTCTCCTGCCAGCAATGTTCCTTCGGAATCTGTAACAACAACATCAAATGGCTGAAGAGTTGTATTGATTGGTTGGCTTTGGTTGCTTCCAGAGACAATGGCAAGAATACCAATAGGTCTTAAAGAACCAAGCGGATGTAAAGAATCTGCAAATGTCCAGCGTCCAAAAGATGTGACACCATGTTTGGTCATCGTCCGTGAACTAATGTCGATTGTTCCTCCCTGAACTATCCAAGTATGACCGCCATCGATTGATTTCCAGAGGAGTAATTTTGTTGGATCGTGACCGTTAAGTTCTTGGTCAGAATATTGTAAAATTAAACTTGCGCTTAGACCACTATTTGTAGTTGGGACGATATCATAATATCGCTTAACCGATTCGAAGCCATTGCCCATTTGGGAAATACCAGAAGTACGTGTAACTATTGTATTGCCGGGAGCTGTTCCACTCCAACTAATCGTTGCACCAATATTACCAAAATCTGAAGATGTTTGACTGTTTGATAATTGAACAGTTTTTTGAATGCTTCCTGATAGATACCCCTGCTCTCTCAAATAACCATTCAGAGTTATCACAGAACCATTCTCGACTTGAAGAATAACATTAGATATAATAATTACAGAATCACTTACAGTAAAATTGCCGCCGGAAGTAACTTTGCTGCCGGAACCGGTTAAAATTAGTTCTTTATATTGTCGGGCTGGGACTAATTGATCAGCGCCAAATAATTCGAACTTACCACCAACTTGTGTTGGAAGACCAATTGCCTGGTTTTTTACTCTGAGCAATCCGGTATTATTAATTTCGCCTGTATTGATTAAATTCTGGCTTAGGGATGGACTCTTAAATAATCCTATCAAAAATGCCAGCATTATAATCAATCTGATGAATCGGCCGCATATTTTATTATTATTATGCATATACATAATATCACCTTTTGGAGATATATTTTTTCTTAACGATAATTTTCAACAATGTTCTTTATATAAATATTCTAATAAGCCACTAATTTCACTAATTATTACGAAATACAATTGGTGAAAATTCGTGTAATTCGTGTCAAAAAACGTCTTTTTTATCGTAACGGCCAACGCCGTCAACTTGTAACATACCTATCAAAACCAGTTTTTGCTACATTATTTCCAGAGACACACCAAATAAAACTATTCTGTTGATCGAGGAAGAGAAAGCAATGAAGGAGCAATCATTGCAATTTCAACCTCAGTATTTTTTTATCAGGGTTTTTTCACCCTGTTCGCTTCTAACACTCTTATTTTATACACCCGAGCAAGATGTCCTAAATTAAAAGTATAAGAGGGCATAACAACAATCACAAGGACGTAGAACAGAATTCTGCCATTCAAACAATTTAACGGATAGAAGGAGTACACTATCCATAATCATCATTATATGTCTGTCTCTTTCGTGCTTTGACGTAGAGGGAGATTCATCCCGTAAACCCCGTTCACGGGGTAAACGGGATTCATCTCGCTAATATTATTTTGCGAAATAAAATTCGTGCTACAATCTATTTCTTTACTTTTTAGTCAACCTCTGCGCACAGCATGACATCTCAAGACTATCGGCGGACTATTTCCACCAAAGCCAACATCCTCGCTTACGGCGGGCTGCCGCGTATACCACGGCGGATGTCGCCCCGCAGTCGAGATCAATTCCCGATGTCTGGGCGAACTACACGTAGCGCGACATTCATGTCGCATCCACGCCGCCGGTTCACGAACTGAAGTTCGTACTACGATATTGGGCGGACCACACCCGTGCATTCCTTTATCCGACGAAGCTTTAGCCTGCTCGCCGACGTCCGTAGGACTTAGGCGAGCCTGCCTTCTGAAAGTTTCATACGGCAGACAGGCGTAGTCGGAAACATCCGACTCGAACCCGC
>JAHJRJ010000202.1 GCA_018830765.1 Bacteroidota bacterium
ATACCATATAGTGGATGGGGAAATTCTCACTGCCGGAGCCGGCCATCGTATGAAATTCAGAGCCCGTCCGAGAGACCGGAGAAACCATGTGTTGTTAGGAATGATCTTCGTCATGTCGTAATCGAGACCGATGAAGACAACTGGATAGGGATTCTGTCCTTTCACATCTCTCGCGGCGTAGCCGACCACCAGCCCGAGGAAATCCGGCCAATATCGCTCCACAGATGAGGGGAGAAAATTGTTCACCTTCAGCCCGAGCCAAAAGGTTTGCCCTTCGTAGTCATCCATCATCAAACGTTCCTGTCCGGGAAAGTTTCCGGGTTTGTGGATGTTTTGCGAAGGCCAGTAGCTAAACTTGACATCCACATTTTGCAGCGACGGAATGTAATACCGAGCAATGGGCCACAGAGCACCAAGCGTATTCGCGACGAAATCCACTCGATCAAATCCCCACGTTGAAAGCCCATCCTGCATCTCGATGTATGTTTGGAAAATGAAACTCGCCCCCGCACCCATCCAAATCGCTGTCGGCTCAGGTACGTTCGCCCACTCGAACGACTTGCTCGCGATGTATGTGAAAAGGGAAGCTCCAAAGAAATGACCAATCTTATCAACCCAAAGACCGTAACGGAGATCCTCACGGAAGTGAAACGGTGCACGGTTATATTTCCACCATCCATTCTGCTGATAGATGTGGATAGCCAACATTCCACCGACTAACGTTCCTCCCACAATTGCCAAACGTCCGTATGATAACTCTGAGGAGGAATCAACGCTGATTTCACGCGGCACATCCAAATCGGAATTCTCTTCAGAGGCGTGCGATATGTTACTCGTCGAATCAGAATCAGTGAGTCGCGATTCACTGAACACCAACTGAGCCGGTGAGACACACACGAGAGCCAAAAGACAAACCGATAGGCTCGGCCACCGTATTTTCCAGTTCATATTCAAATACTATTTCCTATTCCTATTCTTTTGCCGCCCCCCAGACTCGTTCGAACCCCCGCCTGCCATGCCTTCGGCAGGTAAACCGAACGGAGTCTGTTGCACAACTTGGTTCTTTTTTAATAATAGCCCCGACCTTCAGGTCGGGGGCTAAAATTAGAAAATTATTCTGACTTTAGTCAAATGTTATATCGTAAAATTACGGCTAAAGCCAAATTCTTTTTCAAATTAAACCCACGATCTAAAGATCGTGGCAATTTAATTAGTTCTGCAACAGACTCGGACGGGCAGGAGTGTCTCATCCTTTCTTTTGTTGTTTTTGTGTCAACCTATTTCAGGACAAGACAATGAACTGTACCCTTGAATTTTTTGGGTATGAGCGACTTCGTATAGTGAAAACCCCTATAAAACAAACTTGTCAATTCCATCAAGCGCGTATGTTCCATTATGGAAGATTTTTATAATTACTTCTATTTATATAAAACACGCCTTCGGGGAGTTAACGCATTACGCTAATCAAATCTTAACTCACTCATTTGACAATGTGAGATACACTGTCTATTGTAATTTATTATGCGACAAACCCCGTTAGGGGTTTAATATTTGTAGGTAAAATAAAAATTGATCAATACGAACCTCGTAGAGGTTCTATATAATTATTTATTTCAATACAAAAAAATTATTTAAAATATAAAACCCCGAATAGGGTTTTGTTTCCTTCGGGAAAATATTAATTCTATAAACATTTAACCCCTAATGGGGTAAACAAACTACGTAATGGTTTGAGTACGTCAGCTTATCTATTCATAGAAAAGATTTGCAAACCACGTAGGGGTTCTACGTTTTGTATGAGTAAAGTTAAAAATTTAAAATTCCTCGCTAGCAGTATTGTGACAGATTAGATAAATTGAAACGGATTGAAATCGTATTTATTTATAAGCTTTTAATTAATGAAAAAATTTCAAATATCTTTGGTTAGTCTTTTATCTCTGATTTTCGCAACATCCCGATCAAAGGATTTTTCTATCTTGATTTTCACTTAGAGCGCTTAATCCTTGTGTCGAGTTTTTTCTTAAATTTTTCGACTCCAATGTATTCACCTGTTCTGCCTTCTTCCATTGCTCTGGCGAGTCCAATATCCTCCATAGCTTCCACAACGGCATCTCCTATCAGGTCTTTTCTATCACTTAACACGTCTTCAAACGTTTTACGTATTATTTTTTTTAACTCATTACGGCTTATAGTAATCGTTTCCATTTAATAACTCCATTTCTATCATATTAACATCTGATATTTTTATACAAATTAATGAGCCGAATCTAAAAAAGTAATATTTTCTAATAATAATGAAAAACAAATCTACCTGGCGGTAGACAGGTAAAAATTAAAACATTTTTATTTATGAAACACCTTTTGCCATAGGCATCCCTCACGGGATTAGAGTAGGCTCATTAATAAGAAAAAAGGGGGGAAAAATACGATATAATTATCCTCATCCTTCAAACCTGTCCCGTGAAGTGCGTTGTTTGCTACTTCAAGGGATTTCACTGGACTTCATGGGATTCACTGTTCACTAACTATCTCATTCTTCTTCTAAGATAGTCGTAAAAATTTTCCCGCGTACTGAACATAAGAAATACTACTATTTCCTTTTGAACATAAAATGCAAGACGGTATTCAACGCCTAAATGACGGATTTTAGTTTTAGAGATTTCTCTTAGTTCTCCTTTTAGCCGATCAAATCTAAACGGATTAATTAGAACTTCATCGAAACTCTTATTCAATTTATCTAAAAGCTGCGTGGGCAGATTTTTTATATCTCGTTTGAATGCCGGATGGAATGCTGCTTGGTGCATATTATAAATTAGAAAATACCTGTTCTCGCGAAAGCAGTTTAACCTTTTTATTTTTTACATCGTTAAGCCGCCTCTTTAAGATATTATCTTCTTTACTTAATCTTGCCTCAAGAATCTTTAATTCCTCTTTAGATAAGTTTGCTATAACTCTTGCCAGATCATCTATCCTCAAATTAATATTGGCTGTAACTTCCATAATAAATTCCTTAAATAATTTGATAATAATATAAAAAAAATGCTGCCAAATAAAAATTCCCGGGAAAACCTATACAAAAAATGACCTCACCTTTGCGCATCTCATTCTATCTGCCCTCAGTCTCCCACTCCTTCATTCTCACATCTTCTAACCTTCCTAACTTCCCATTTTCTCAAATTCTCTTAGTCTCAAAGTCACTCAATCTCAAAGTCCCTTAGTCTCTCACTCACCCCGTCCCTTCGTCACTTGTCACTACTCTCAATGTCTGGGAGATCTATTCGAGTACCTCTGCAAGGTTTTCAATATTTATATTAGCAATATTGGATTTGCCAAATCTTTCGGATGCATCTAATATCTCAATCCCTATTATCTGATTGTTTTCATCGAAGTCAAGAACAATACCTTCTTCAATTTCTCTTGAACTACTTACAAATTTTTCTTTGAAATAAACATATAATGCATCGGCTTTTTTGCTATATTCAATTTTCATTGTATTATCCTTTAATCCCAGATTTGTCATTAGAGAACAAAAGACTTTAGATACCCGTTACAAAAATTGATATAAGGGTACCTCTAAAAACCTATTCTGCGAACATCTGCGGGAGAATATTTCCCGCTGATTTCGCTGATTACCGCAGATA
>JAHJRJ010000030.1 GCA_018830765.1 Bacteroidota bacterium
AAAAAAAATCCGACTCGGGAAAAAGGTTAATCCAACTAGCGAAAGAAACCCTCGAGTTTATCTGGCAGATTGAAGAAAGCGAAATGCGATACAGTCGAAAGAAATCGCCTAACGAATGGAAATTTGCCTATCAATTGAAAAGAGTGGAGGTCGATAGTATATTGGGTCAACTGAACGATAAAATCCGTGAAGGTCGTTTTTTCGAAAAACCACCCGAAGAAAACTTGAAAGCAAAAGTATTTCTTCACGCAGCTGAAAATATTAAAATGTACATCAATATTACGAATGCTGATATAACTCAAATATTTAGCGGCAGTCCGCCGCCAGCTTTCGATGTGTATAATAGCGAACGTTATTTAAAAACTGCAGCCGAAGAACTTCAAAAATTTATCGACAACGAAAATAAATAGGAGGAGTTATGAAAAAAATTATATTAGCCGGACTCACAGCCGGTATAGCGATTACTATCTGGCAATTTGCCGCGTGGATGGTTTTACCGCTGCACAAGGATACTATTAAACCGACGCCGAATGAAGAAGCAGTAACAACCGTTTTATCAAACTCAATTACTGAGGAGGGAGTTTATGGCCTACCTAACGCCCCGAAGCAAAGGAATAATCCGGAAGAGATGAAACAGTGGGAGGAAAAATTCCGACGCGGTCCCTTAGCAACAATATTTTATCGCCCGACAGGTGATAATCCGGCGATGACATCTCAATTCATTATAAGATTTATTATCCAAATTATTGCGGCTATGATTGCTGCCTGGCTTCTCTCCCGGAGTACTGCCGCTTCACAATCATATATTTCCCGTGTCTGCTTCGTAGGCGTTCTCGGTATTTTCGCTTCCATCGTTACGCATGTTTCGTTTTGGAATTGGATGTATTTCCCGCTTAAGTACACCACCGCAATGATGGCCGATTTGATCATCGGCTGGATAATTGGCGGATTAGTAATAGCGGCTTTTATCAAACCGGTTACAGAAGCTAAATAATTG
This sequence comes from Bacteroidota bacterium, assembly GCA_018830765.1. Classification (GTDB taxonomy): domain Bacteria; phylum Bacteroidota; class Ignavibacteria; order UBA10030; family BY39; genus JAHJRJ01. Next base: position 998 of record JAHJRJ010000030.1, read on the forward strand.
TAACACGAACTTTAGTTCGTTCTTAGTCCGAGCTGAAGCTCATACTACACCTGTAACACGAACTTTAGTTCGTTCTTAGTACGAGCTGAAGCTCATGCTACACCTGTAACACGAACTTTAGTTCGTTCTTAGTACGAGCTGAAGCTCGTGCTACACCTGTAACACGAACTTTAGTTCGTTCTTAGTGCGAGCTAAAGCTCATGCTACACCTGTAACACGAACTTTAGTTCGTTAGTTAAACAGTCAAAGATTGTGCTACAATAGTAATCATTAAATGAATAACGATAAAGATCGAATATATTATCGTAGATTTCTACCTCATTATCAACCGTTATTTGCAACGTATTTTGTTACGTTTCGATTAGCAGAATCTTTACCTGTAGATGTTGTATTGCGATTAATAGAAGAGCAAAAGAACAAAGAAAAAATAATTGAAAAGTTACCTAGTAAAAAAGAACAGAGTCGGATGCGGAAAGAATTGCAACAGGTATATTTTGAAAAGTTTGATGAAGAACTTGATAAAGGGTTATTTGGTCCGCAATGGCTAAAAGAACCCGCAGTTGCTGATTTAGTGGCTAAAGAAATTAAGATAAGGGATGGAAAAGAGTATGACCTTCTCGCTTGTTGCATTATGCCAAACCATGTACACTTAGTTATAGATTTAGCAAAAATGTCAAATATTTTCAAAGATACCGAATTATCTCAAAATAGGCGTTATCCACTCACAAGCGTATTGCGGTTACTTAAAGGTTCTTCAGCGCGTGAGGCAAATATAATATTAAAAAGACGAGGATCGTTTTGGCAACACGAGAGCTATGACCATGTTATACGGAACGTTAAAGAATTGAAGCGGATTATAAGATATGTACTGAATAATCCAGTGAAAGCTAGATTAGTAAAAACATGGCAAGAATGGAAATGGAGTTATTTGAAAGATGGAATTTTGTAATGCGAACTTCAGTACGAGCTAAAGCTCATGCTACACCTGTAACACGAACTTTAGTTCGTTCTTAGTACGAGCTGAAGCTCGCGCTACACCTGTAACACGAACTTTAGTTCGTTCTTAGTCCGAGCTGAAGCTCGCGGTACAAGTGTAACACGAACTTTAGTTCGTTCTTAGTCCGAGCTGAAACTCGCGCTACACCTGTAACACGAACTTTAGTTCGTTCTTAGTACGAGCTGAAGCTCGCACTACACCTGTAACACGAACTTTAGTTCGTTCTTAGTACGAGCTGAAGCTCGCACTACACCTGTAACACGAACTTTAGTTCGTTCTTAGTCCGAGCTGAAGCTCGCGCTACATAACACAGACCTACAATTAATAAAAAATAGATATGCGTATAAAACTAACTCTTAAATCGACTCAACAGAATGTTGTAGTTCCGATAAACTATCAGTATCCGCTATCGGCTGCGATTTATAAAATCTTGAATATAGCCGAACCTCAATTCGCTGAATTACTCCACAGCAAAGGTTATCCCACACAACATAACCGGCGATTTAAATTTTTTACATTCTCCAAGTTGTTTTTTAAGTTTCCACCAAATATCAAGGAGAATGTATTTGTAATGAAAAAAAATGAAGCGCCGCAATTATTAATCTCTTCACCGCTCGACGAGTCTTTTGTTCAAAATTTTGTAACCGGTATTTTTATTTCACAGGAATTTCCGATTGGTTTAAAAAACGTTTGCCACACAACTTTTATGGTCGAAACTGTGGAAACTCTGCCTGAACCGGATTACGGTACCGAAGTAAAATGCAGTGCGCTTGCCCCAATAAGCGTTTCGGCAAAATCAGAAAATAAACAGCCCGATTATTTGCGGGCTTTGGATAATCGTTTATCGAACGCAATAAGAGATAATTTGATATGGAAATATAAAACCTTGAACGAAACAGAACCCAAGGATAATGACTTAACATTTGAGATTGATAAGGATTACGTTATTAAAAGAGGCGGCGAGGAAAGAGTTTCGAAGTTGATAAAGATAAAAGAGGGCGATGCCAAAGAAACAAGAATAAAAGCATTCGTTGCACCTTTTAAGTTGACTGGTTCGAAAGATTTGATTAAATTGGCTTACGATTGCGGTATAGGAGAAAAGAATTCGCTTGGTTTTGGTATGTTTGAAGTAACGTAAGTCGGAATTGCATTCCGACCCACGGGCAAAATGATTTTTTTTTGAGACGTCAAATTTTTAATTTATATTATGGATACAATAGTAGCCATTTGGATACAATAGTAGCCACAAACAAAAAACAATATTATGCTTATCAATAAATTTCTTGAAAAGGTATTTAGCGCCCCAAGCAATGTTACTGTCCTTAGAATTCTGAATGAACGGGTTACAGGTTTAACCGGACGAGAAACCGCCCGGCTCGCTGGTATAACTCACCGTTCTGCACTAAAAACCCTTTCTACATTAGAATCTTTGAAAATCGTCAAAAGACAAACAGGCGGTCGCGATTATTTGTTTACTCTTAACAGAAATAATTACATTGCCCAAAATATTATAACTAAAATTTTTGAAAACGAACAACAGTTTTTCTTCAAGATAAAATCTTTAATAAAGAAAACAATTGGAAAGTACTCTACCAGCCTAATTATTTTTGGCAGCGTTGCCAGGAAAGAGGAAAAAATTGATAGCGACCTTGACCTTTGCATCGTTTTCCAGAAGGACAAAAATATTCTTGAGGAAAAGGTCCATCTGCTTGCTGATGATTTAATGGAATACTTTTCGGTACATTTAGCACCATTCTATATTTCGAAGTCTGAATTTAAACGCCGAGCAAAAATAGGTAAAGCACCAATAAAAGATGTAATAGAAAATGGAATTGTAATTTCCGGTAAACCGATTAATATTTTAATTCATGGTTAAAAAGGAACATTCACGAAAGATTGACAATGCTAAATACCTCGACTTTCTAAAGGTTGCCCAAAATTTCGAGGAAGGTGCAAGATTAGCATCTGAATTTGAATATTTTAATGCCGCTGGGGTCTTGATCATCCACGCCGCAATCGCTTTGGCTGATTCTATTACTATAAAATTAGCATCAAAAAAATCTGTCGGTGAAAACCACTATGAAGTAATATCTCTACTGAACGAAGTTACACCAGCGTCGGAACTTAAGACTAATTCGATAAATCATTTTAAAGCTTTAATCGATCATAAAAATTTTGTCTCTTATTCTGGAGACATTTACTTCAAAAAGGATGTAGATAAGCTTTGGAAACATTTTGATCGTTTTAAGTCTTGGACCGAAATAATTTTGAAATAATATTTTGTAAGTCGGATTTTTAATCCGACATACAATTTGGAGCAAGTTATGAAAAATCGGATTATCGCGGTTGATATTTCACCGGAAGACTTAGCATTCGCCGATACTCTCGACGATGTTTTTTATTATCTGCCGAAGCGGACATGGATTTATATGCCTTATACAGCCGTTCCGTTATACGAGCTTGGATTTTCACCTGAGCGAATAGACGAATTAAGGCGCGGGGCGCAACCTACAAATGATGAGGAAAACATCGTTCAATTAGCCGTAGACTTAACCCGAACCGTAAGCGCGGCGGTCCGACTTAAAGACACAGATAAAGAACTTGACTTAATAATAAAAGCGAGTGAGGTGGCAGAAAAATTATTTAACGATAACGAGCGCGCGCGGCGAGTTCTGCGCGCCTTGCGGAAACTAATAACAGATATGCCTGTTGTAGATTATTACACAAAGCGGCAGGATGAGATTATTAACAAAATTTTACAGCAAAAATAAATATAAAGGAATACTATGGAAGCAGATAAAAAAGAAGCGCAGCCCGTAATTGGAGAATATAAGGAAAAACCGGTTATACGAATTCCAATCGTTGACAATCCATCGTCGGATAATGCGTGGCACTGGTTTACGTTCGGACGTAGTAAAGCGAAAGCAATTGTTAAGTTCTACGACGCGATAAAGAAGTTTGCAGAAGAATAAATGAGGCTAAAGCCAATTATTTTTTAAAATCATTTTTATTTGTAAGATTAAGCATAGCCGGCTTTAGCCACATATGATTGAGAAAAAAAGGAAATACTGACCTAATGTAGAGGGCTTTTTTCGAATCATCCAGTTAATTAAATTTGCTTTAGGCAGATGAAAATGGAAAAAAGGAAAAATAAATATGATTACCGAGATTGCAAAGTTTGTTGAAACGATACCAGAACACTATCATACGAAGGACTTACCACGCGCAAAAGGGTTACATATATTTATTGATTTGGATCAAGATGATAAACCAATAAAAGATAGTTACAAAAGTGTAGTGATCGACAAAAAGAACAAAGTGTTCGATATCGACAAGAAAGGAGAGATCGTTGAGATTGAATTTCAAGGTAATATTGAAAAGAGGGAGTATTATTCTCGCTGGATTGAGAGTAACAAAGCTCTTGATAGTAATAAAAAGATTCACTCTTCTAATGCTTTTGCCTTATGGTTCAAGTCTAAGAATTTATCAGGAATTAAAGAGTCATTCGATGGTTATTTCAAGAAGGCAAATGAGAATGCTGCCCAGAACCGTGATAAGCAGATCGACCTAATCAAAGAATTCTGTAAACAAGAGTTGATTAACTTGATTAAACAGGATCCAAAGCTCAAGGAGGTAGATAATGAGGACTATGTTAAGATATACTTCAACGTCAGTTTAGAGATAGTGAAGAAAGATTTTGAGAGTTACCTCAAGAAGAATCTTTTTAATAAAGAGGATTACAATTTAACATCTTCAAAAGGTGAAACATTGGGTCTGAGTGGATTCATGAATGGTGCAAACAGTAAGAAGCAATTTATGCTTCACAAGACTTCGCACTTTGAGGTTAACAATAGAATCTCGCAGAAAACTGCACTGAATCTTTACAAGTTTGAACGGCTATTATCTCATAAAAAACCGTATGACAAGCTCCCGAATCCATTGCCTATTTTTATTGATAAAGACGAACTTAACAAAGATGTTGTGAGGTTATACAACGATGAGCGAGTGTTGCATTTTAGAGAGATAATAAAGAGGCTTTTTGAGCAACACCAAGCTGATCTTTCCGACTATTACCTTATTAACTGGAGAAATACAGCCGATGGTCCAATGATATACGATTTCGATTTTGTTCCTCAATTCAGATATAAGTTATCAGGTTTTGAAATAAAGAATCCACTGGGAATAAAAGACTTGCAGGAACGTAAAATAGATAATATTTTTCAATTCGAATTGGATGTAGTACGCAAGATTTTCAACAACAGGTTGGTCGTTCAAACAAATAGTGGAGATATCTATCTAAACTATTTCACTGAGCTTGATTCTTCCAAGATGAGTGCAATGACGTACCAGAATATCTTAAAATATAGAACAAGCTTTTACGACTACATCTATAAATCAAGAACGCAAGCAATTACAGGAAAGATGTTCTATGATCTTATTATCTCAGCAGTAGTAGACGATATAAAACGAGATGAAGAGTTTAATAAAACACAGTTTATCAGAGAGAAGCTTAACATTCTCTTTTCATTAAATCACATTTATGACACAAACAATAACAACTTTAAAGGAGTTAATATGGCATCTAAAATTCCCGAATATCAGGAGCGGATGCGGAAACTCTTCAGCGATGAAAATTACCACATTGCTGAAGATGATGAATTTGCATTTGCTGCTGGACAACTGATTTATTATATCCTCAAACAAAGCAAGTCATCGAATAAATCTCATGCTTTGTTAGAACCATTCATATCCAAGAGCGATCCCGAACAATTCCGGCAGATGATTATACGTGGAATTGACCAATACAAACATGCCTTCGAATGGTATGGTAGCGGTAAGGGCAGATTTGAAAAATTAGCAGGTGATATAATGGGTTACGAATGTAAGACCAACGTAAAGGAGATGTTACCTGTTATATTGGCAGGATATTTCTCACAATCTTTAATTTATGAACCATCGAAAAATACTCAACCCAAATAATAGAAAGGAAAAATTATAATGTCTAAAACAGAATTTAAAAACCGTGTGTTAGGCTGTGTTATTCTAAAATCTATAAACTCGAATTTCAATGCCGATTTCACTCATCATCCGCGTACACTACCCGATGGTGTTGTTTACTCAACCGACAAGGCATTGAAGTATGCAGTGAAGGATTATTTCAGGAAGCACAATGCAGTGGGGGATAATATCTTCTATATCAAACGATTGAACGAAAGTCTGAATCCCTTGACTTTGGATGAAACCTATATAGATCTCTTTGGGGAGTATCCAAAGAAAAAAACCAAGAAGAAAGACAAGGAATCGGAAGAAATTAACCGCCTCGAGATTCTTAAGAATCTGCTTTCTTGTGTTGACATTCGCTTATTCGGAGCAACGTTTGCCGGTGAAACCAATATTTCGATTCATGGTACGGTTCAAATTAACCACGGGGTCAACCGTTTCCCTGAAAACCAATTCTACACAGAGGATATTCTCTCGCCGTTTCGGAATCCAGGCGAAGAGGGTTCGGCAGAAAAAGGAATGTCCACAATCGGCAATCAAACCAACTTGAAGGAAGGTCACTACGTGTTTCATTTCTCCGTTAACCCCAAAAACACAGAAGAGCTTTACAAAAAAGTAAATGACAATACACTGTTCTTGTCGAATGAGGATATCCAAAAGCTCAAAGAAGCATTTAATAATTCTGTAACTGCGTTGGACTCGTCTAGAAAAATCGGGACAGAAAATGAGGCAACCGTATTTGTGCAATTAAACGAGGGGTCAAAGAAAATGCTGCCGAGCCTCACTGAGTTGGTGAATGTAAAGCGCAATGGAGAAAAGGTAGAGATTGATTGTTCCTTGGTACAACAAAGTCTTCAAAAGATCGATAGTGATGTCATGAACGTGGAAGTCTATTACAATCCAATCAACACGATCATTAAAGGAATAGATAAAAACATAAAGACTAATCACTTAAACATTCTGAACAACGAGGAAATAAAATAATGGATGAGAGACTCATATCTGTTGATCTTCGGGCACAGTTTGGGTTTCTGAAAAAACCGGATACGAACGAAGGCATTTATCTAACGTACAATTGCCTTCACAAACCGGCATTGCTTGGAATACTTGGGGCGATTGTGGGTTTGGGGGGATATGCACAAGCGTATTCGGTAAAAAAGGATTTATTCCCTGATTATTATCAGAAACTTAAACATCTAAAGATTGGTATTCAGCCGTTGGATTCGGCAAAAGGCAATTTTCAGAAGACAGTCATCACTTACAATAATAGTGTTGGTTATGCAAACCTCGATGGTGGAACTCTAATAGTGAGTGAGCAGACATTATTAACTCCAGCATATCGAGTCTTTCTACTGCTAAGCGTCGAAGAAATACTCGAAGTACAGTTATATGGTAACTTAAAGACAGGCGAATCGGAGTATATTCCCTATCTTGGTAAGAATGATTTTCAATTGTGGTGGGAGAATTTCACTGAGTATGAATTTGAAGCAAATCACTTTCCAAAAGAGAGCTATCAGGTCGAGACTATCTTTGTTAAGAGAAAGGATAGAAGTATTAGAGATTCTAGAGTTATACTGCCGATTTTTGATTTCAGTCAGCAACAGCCGGACAACTTTATATATTTAGAAGAGCTTCCTTTCGAATTCGATGAGAAGATAAAACACTATTCGAAGAAAAGCTTTGCATTTTCAAATTGGAAAGTAGTGAAAGAGTATGCGCTAGATAATCTATTCCTCCTCAAGTCTGAACAAAAGATAATTCAGCTGGTTTAGAATGAATGCTTACGTTTAAGGAAATACTACAGGATGAAGAGTTCTCTTTGTCCAAGATTCTAATTGATGCCGACAAGTATTATGCTCATTGGAGTAATAATCAGAAGGAAACTCTAAGTGAGCACACGAGCTTAACTGTTGACTATTGCCTACGCTTATGCGAGGTAAATGGTCTTGAACCAATCATTGACCGAATGGTCGCTGAGATATGCAAAGCCAATTTGAATTCGCGCTCAGAGGAAGCGGCGGCGTTTGTCAAATCACTTTTCCTTAAATCCATATTCTACCACGACTTTGGGAAAGTGAATGAGAATTTCCAAGTCAAGAAAATGGAAAACGAGAAATTTAATCAAGTGAAAAATGGAATTAGTTCGGATCATTCGTTCCTGAGCGCATACTTATTCATTGCTACCGCTTTTAAAGAATTGGAGGAATCTTCTTTCGGTCAGTCCGAGAAGGCATTTCTTTTCTTGCATGTGCTTCTATTTACTCATCCGGTTCTAAAACACCACGGAGAAATATCCAATCCCGAGAAAGTGGAATTCGAAGAAGATATCATCGCTTCTTTATCAGGGTATTTGAATTTGCTTAACACGACAGATGGTGTTAACAGGGATCATCTTAAAAATATTCTCAAAAAGAAAGATCAGGTATTCGGGTTACTGAATAATACGAAGTCCTCCTTTAATCTCTACACACTCATTAAACTTAATTCATCGTTGTTGACTGCTTCCGATTACTATGCAACGAATGAGTTTATGCTCGGAATAAAATGCAATAACTATGGAATTATTGATGACAAGTTACGTAATAAGATATATGAAGGTGTATATAGTATCTCGTATAACCGCAACCTGCTTAAGCGAGAAGATGATTACCAGAGAGAGCCATTTGAGAATCTTCAATTTGTGTCTAACAAGAATCTGAACTTCTTGAGGCAGAAATTGTCGTGTGAATTATTGTATAATCTTGAACGAAATAAAACCAAGCGACTCTTTTACATTGAAGCACCCACAGGTTCGGGAAAAACCAATCTCTCTGTCCTATGTTTGGCTGAACTCCTGAAATCACGGAAGGATGTGACAAAAGTATTCTATGTATTCCCTTTCACAACCCTGATCACTCAAACGACTAAATTCATCCAGGAGAATCTGCGTCTTGAGCAGGATGAACTTGCAGAGATTCATTCGAAAGCACCATATCACGACAACGGTGACGGTGAAGACTATGGAGTAAAACGCAAAAACTATATCGACAACCTGTTTGTGAATTATCCGGTTAGTCTCATTTCACATATCAGATTCTTTGATATTCTTACTTCTAATGAAAAAGAAACAAACTATTTACTTCATCGGGTTGCCAATTCGATTGTTATCATTGATGAGATCCAATCGTACACACCATCTGAGTGGGATAAGATAAATTATTTACTGAATTCTTATTCGGAGCTTTTCAATATTACTTTCATCGTAATGTCTGCAACATTGCCAAAAATCAGCAAACTGCTGTTAAACAAAGACGGAGAACAAAAGGATAACTTCACATACCTTGTTGCCAATAAAGATAAATATTTTCAGAATCCTAATTTCAAGAACAGGGTTGTCTTTAACTTTGATTATCTCAAATCGGAGGAATATTCATCGGAGAATTTGTTATCTATTGTGTACGGACATTCAGAAACATACTACAAAAAAGAAAAACGGGTTAAAGCAATTGTAGAGTTTGTTACAAAAATCTCTGCCCAAGAGTTCTACGAAAAGTTGAAAGATGATTTGAGGTTTTCAGATTATAAGAAATTTATCGTATCGGGAACCGTTCTGGAACCGAGGAGGAAAAAAATCATTGATTATCTGAAATCGGATAAAAGTGATTTCGGAAAAATTATTGTTGTATGTACGCAGGTTGTCGAAGCGGGATTGGATATTGACATGGATATTGGTTTCAAAGACAAGTCAATTGTTGATGCAGAGGAACAACTTGCTGGCAGAATAAATAGGAACGCATCCAAAAAGAATGCTGAACTTGTTTTATTTAACTCAAGAGATAGCTTAAAGACATACAGAGCCGATTTACGACATAAACAACATATCGATCTTGAATCATACAAAAAGATACTTTCTGAGAAAGACTTTGACTCATTCTACGATAAAGTCTTTGAAAGCATAAATCAGGCAAATAAAGACCCTTATCTTGCAAATAATCTTTCGGATTTTCAGAACCAGATAAGACGATTGGATTTCCATGCGGTACATAAACAATTTGAATTGATAAAAGATAATACTGTGAGTGTATTTGTTCCTTTGGAAATCGAGACTTGCCATTTTAGTGAGGGCGAGTTGAGATTTTTGCAATCAGCGAAAGTTATTGGGGAAGGTGAAAATAAAGTAGGTGGTGCAAGGGTGTGGGAACTGTACACATCTGTAATCGAAAACCGCGATGTTGATTTTATTGATAAGAAAATAGACTTGAAGATTCTATCACCTATTCTCACAAAGTTCTCTTTCAGCATTTGGAATAACAAAAATCAGATTGGACTGCTGAAGCATTATTCAGATGGCAACGAATTTAAGTATGGCTTCCTGTATTTACAGAACTATGTTGGTGTTTATTCTTATGAAGATGGATTGAAAAAAGATATTGAAACGGATTGCAATTTTCTCTGATGCAAATCACCGGCACTCACTTAAACTATTATTACGTCTGCAAGAGAGAACTCTGGCTTTTCTCCCGTGGCTTACAGATGGAGCATACATCCGATCTTGTTTATATTGGCAAGGTGATCGATGAAAACTCTTACGCCCGCGAAGAAAAAGGCATCGACATCGACGGTGTTATCAACATCGACTGGATAGACACGAAGACCGGTGTTATACACGAAGTGAAAAAGAGCGACTCGGTTGAGAAAGCTCACGAGATGCAGGTGCTCTACTACATCTGGTACCTAAAGCAAAAAGGTGTTGAAGGTATCACGGGTGAGATCGATTATCCTGTGTTAAAACAGAAAACAAAAGTAGAGCTAACAATCGAAAAAGAAGCCGAACTACTCAAAGCACTTGAAGAAATTGAGCAGATTGTTGCGCTGCATGAACCTCCGCCGCGCATCAACAAAAGATTCTGCAAAACTTGCAGTTACTTTGAATTGTGCTGGGTGGAGTAAAAAATAGCAAGATAGCAAAATGGCAAGATAGCAAAATGGTAATATAACA
>JAHJRJ010000203.1 GCA_018830765.1 Bacteroidota bacterium
CGAGTTGGAAGAAACCCTTCGACCACGAGTCCTACGTGAGAAAAAAATGCAACTGCTCAAAGCAAAAGTCGAAGAGTTCAGAAAGCAAATTCCTGATAAAGAAGATTTACGCACGTTGGGCGCAAAACATCCCGAATGGATTATTTCCACCTCAGGTCCGTTTACACCTGCCGGCGGAATACCAGGAATCGGCCGTGATTTGATGTTAATCGGAAGTGTCCAAGCGTTGAATGTCGGCGATATATCGAAACCGATTGAAGGTATGCGCGGTTACTATATAGTAAAGATGTTGGAAAAAAATACTATAGACTCAACAGCTTACAATACACAAAAAGAAATGTTGGTAACACAAATTCTTCAAGGAAAGAAGAGTCAGTTCTTGAGCGATTGGCTCGAGCAATTAAAAAAGAAAGCGGATATAGAAGACAACAGAGATATATTCTTCCGCTAAATCCAACCTGACCTTTCAGGTAAAAACAGGATGAAGCGAAAACATAATATATTGTTAATCTTGTGCATTTTGATTATGGTCTCGATTTCATTTTCGAATGCACAAGATTATACTTATTCATTGGAGGCAAAAGGATCGTACACAACTTCCTCAAAAGTTTTTTTACATCCTGAGGCTGCTGATTTATTTTTAAGGGGTAAGTATTTAATGTTAGAAAACATTTACGGCGTAGGAATCGACATCCGCCGGAAAGTGGATAACTCGTACCTTCGGATAGGTTTTTCAATAGAATATCTCGAAAAAACAGAAAATTATCCTGCCACTAAAACACAGGATGCCTTTTTGGCAATTCCGGTAGAACTAACCGGCTTTTTTTATATTCCTATCACTGGGAAAAGTTTTGATATCTATATGGGAGCTGGTGTGGGCTTATATTTCGGAGAACGTCGTTATACGTTCTATAATGTCAAAGCCAAAGTTGTTGAAAAAAAAGCAGGCGCAGGTATCCACGTCCAAAGTGGTGTAGATTACAATTTTTACGAACGATTTGCTCTCCGAACGCAAGTTAAATTCCGCGATTTACAATTCCAGTCTACAAATCAGTTTACGAATCCCGGGGACAGACAGTTAGATTTGAAACCTTTCACATCACAAATTAATATTGATGGAATGACACTCGAACTCGGGCTCGTTTACTACTTTTAGTATGATTATTAAAAGGGATCTTATATATGTTACGGGATTTATGGCAGGTGGAAAGAGTACGATAGGTCCTATACTTGCGAATACAATCGATTATAGTTTTACGGACATAGATAAGCATATTGAAAAAATAACCGGCAAAAAGATGACCGATATTTTTGTAAAAAGAGGAGAAAAATATTTTCGAGAATATGAGAGAGAAATCTTGTTAGAGTTGAGCAAAACTCACAGGTACGTGATTTCGCTCGGCGGTGGAACGATAACTCATATCGAGAACTTCTCAATAATTAAATCGACAGGTGTGCTCATTTATCTTAAAGCCGGTGTTGAGCAAATTTATAAACGGTTGAGGTTCAAGAGCGACAGACCAGTATTGAAATCGAAAGAAGGAATTTGGCTGCGTGATGATCAGTTAAAAACACGAATTATCGAACTTCTTGAAGTTCGTGAACCTTTCTACTTAAAATCGGATTTAATCGTTGAAACCGACAACAAACCGATTGGAAACACCGTCGACGAAATTATAAGAAAATTAAAACCACTAATAAATTTATGAAACAGGTAATTATAGAATTAGGCGAAAAAAGTTACCCGGTTTACATCGGCAAAGGAATACACAGCAAGATTGCGGATGTGCTAAAGGAACATAGAATATCTAATCAAATTGTGATTATCACGGATAGAAATGTTGCTAAGCACCATTTAAGTAAATTTAAAAAGCAATTGAAAACAGTGGGTAATGTCGTAAATACGATTGTTATACCAGCCGGTGAAAAGCAAAAGTCCTGGCAGCGATTGCAAGCAGTCCTCGCTGAAATAGTAAGGCTGAAGTTGAGTAGAAATGCTGTTATTGTGGCTCTTGGCGGTGGTGTTGTTGGAGATTTGGCGGGTTTTGCAGCAGCAACTTTCCGGCGTGGAATTGCGTTCGTACAAGTTCCGACCACTTTGCTTTCTCAACTCGATAGCTCAGTCGGAGGCAAGGTTGGTGTGAATTTTTTAGAAAACAAGAACATCATCGGCGCATTTCATCAGCCGAAATTTGTGCTGAGCGATGTGGAGTTCCTGAAAACATTACCAAAGCGTGAAATAATTTGCGGAATAGGAGAGATGCTGAAATATGGCATTCTCGGTGGTGAAGATACGTTTAAGTTTCTCAATTCAAACTTGAATGAGATTAATAAATTGAATTTAGAAGTAGTAGAAGAAACAATTTTCCACTGCGTAAATATCAAAGCCAAAATGGTTTCTGAGGATGAGAAGGAATTATTCAAAACCGGTGGTAGGGTGCCATTAAATATCGGACACGCAGTCGGTCACGCACTTGAGGCATTATCAAATTATCGTTTGCATCACGGTGAAGCAGTTTTATTAGGTTTGCGGGTTGAGACCGATATTGCCAATGAGATGGGAATTCTAAAAGAAAAGGATTATGGATTGATTACGGATTATCTGTATAGGATAAAATTCCAACCTGATTTGAGTTATATTAAGTTGAAGAATATAATTGACTATCTTGCAGCGGGGAAGGGTGGTGCGAAGACGAGGTTTGTTTTACCAAAGAAAATAGGGTCAGTTGAAGTTACTTCGGAAGTATCTCTTAGTATTATACAGCGATTGCTTAGGAAGAAATTCTCAAGCAACAATAGACAAATTCCATAATTACTTTCATGTCCAAATTTGGAACCCAATCTGTGTCAATTTCCAGAGCTCGTTTGTCGGGAATTCTATGTTCAGTTGCTTCGGGATATAACCTCTATAAAAAGTAGTATTACATGTTCATCAAGTTTTTTGGCGAGTACATTTTGGGGAACCGCGCCAACTACCCTGTCAACGGGATTGCCGTTCTTGAAAATACCGAGTGTAGGTATGCTCATGATTCCATAGGCGCTGGCGGTTTCTGAGTTCTCGTCGGTATTTAATTTTACGACTTTAAATTTGCCAGCGTACTCATCGGCAAGTTGCTCAACTACGGGAGTTACCATTCTACACGGTGCGCACCACGGCGCCCAGAAATCTACTAACACCGGTAATTCTGACTCTAATACTTCTTTAATGTTGATATTTTAAATGGTATATAAATTGGGCAAAAACACACAATCGCTGTTAGAATTGGTACAATACCGATCAAGCCCCAAGCTGTCTGTGGACTCCAGAAATAGAGACCAAGCAGCACGAATCCTACGATAAGTCTTATTACTTTATATTGTTGAATTTTAATTTCACACGATATGATGCTGAAAGTAAGAAAAGGATTCAAGAAAAGATTAGTTTAGATTTTACCCGCCCGACTGAACGACCCGCCAGAACGGCCCTGTCGGGCTGGCGTTAGTCGTTCGGGCGGGGATTTCGGATTTGGGATTTTCAAAATTGGTAGTGCCCTGTGAAATATTTTTGGGGCTGAACTTATTATGATACGAAGAGCACGGAGGGCTATAACTTGTGTTTATAGCTTGATCTGGGTTGGTTTCACGTCCCGCCGTTGGTCGATATCTTTCTAATCTACGAGTCCTCTACGAGGCCGTAGGTACGAATCTATGATTCGTAGAATCGTAGTCTACGACTACCTTAGGTAGATAGGTCGACTCGAAACGTAAAACGTTTCTCGTCGAGCGGGATAAACTCCGAACGCAAAGGGCTCAGTTAAATCTGAGACGCAGAGAGCGGAAAAAATACATTTTATATTTTTCCTTTTGCAATTTTCACTTTTACAGTTATAGCTTCACGCTCACTATGACTCCATCTCGCAGAGGAATGATAGTATTAAATAATTCACGTGATGAGTAAACCAACCTAGTATAAGTTAACACGCCGGCAGTAGCTGCATCTGGTTGCTCGTCTAACACTTTTCCTTTCCATAAAGCGTTGTCGGCAATCAGTAGTCCGCCTTTCTTTAATCTCGCCACAGCTTTTTTGAATACTTTAGGATAAAGTTCTTTTACAACATCGTTGAAGATGATGTCGAATTCACCTTCGATTAAGTCGAATATCGAAAGTGCAGGTCCAACATGAAATTGTAGTTTGTTTAAGATTCTTCCTTTGCGAAAATATTCTTTTGCTTTTTCTGCATTATCCTCGCTCATGTCGGTGCAAAAAACAATTCCATCTTCGCCCGTAGCTTTGGCGAACCAGTAAGCAGAGTATCCGAAACCTGAGCCAAGTTCCAAAATTCTTTTTGCTCCGGTTGCTTGTGTTAAGACATATAGCAATCTTCCGACGAGTGGTCCAACTATAGGGAAGTTATTTTTAGAGGCGTATTCCTCCATCGCTGTTAGTACAGCATCGCGGTCGGGAATTACATCGTAAAGGTAAGCTTCTATTTTAGGGTCGATGATATTCATTCCAACAGAAAAATATGAAACATATTCACAAAAGTCAACATTTGTTTAAAAAGTCAACTTTAAATCAAATTTGAAAAAAATATCACAAATATTATCAAACTTTAAAAAATAATTATCAAAACAGCCAAAATTTTATTAAAAAACGGGATAACCGATGGCATATATATTGAAAATCAATAGAGAAATTGAAATACTAAAGGAATCCACTAACTGTCGAGTACCATATGAAAGTATTAAAATTACCCAAAACCAATTTTAATGCGTTTATTGAAGGGCTAAAAAAATACGGCGAGGTTCACGTCCCGGTTAAAAAGAGTCAAAAGTCATACGTTTTTACTCCGATGAATGATCCTTCTGAAATTGCATTGGAATATTTAAGGACTGTAGTTCCACCTAAAAAATATTTTTTCAAGCCAAAAGAAAAACTGATTACCTTCGATCAGACAAAAGGTTTTTATGAAGTAATTGAGGATGCGAACAAGAAATTAGTTCTATTCGGTCTTCATCCGTGCGATATACACGGACTGAAAATATTAGACATCGTTTTCGGCACTAACTACGTCGATTCATACTATTTTACTCGACGCAAGAACGTTGTAATCGTCGGATTAAGCTGCATACCTGACGATAAATGTTTCTGTCGTTCGATGGGAACCGATGCCACAGAAGACGGTTACGACCTATTCCTCTCTGAATTAAAATCATCATATCTCGTTACTGTCGGTTCGAGTATCGGAGACGACATCACTAACGACCTTAATCTATTAATGACAAAAGTTACGAAGAAAGATACAACCGAATACCTTAAAGTTCGCAAAGATAGAAAAGAGAAATTTACGTTGCAGCTCGATACCTCCGACTTACCCTACATATTAGAGCTTCAGCGTGAGAGTGAGGTGTGGGAAGAGCTCGGTAAGAAGTGCCTATGTTGTGGAAGTTGCTCGATGGTTTGCCCGACCTGCTCCTGCTTCAACGTGTTTGATACTTTAAATTTAGATGCAAAATCCGGCGAAAGGATTAGGCAGTGGGACTCGTGCTTATTTAGAGATTATGCCGTTGTTGCAGGTGGACATAACTTTAGAGCTAAAAGGTCGGACCGAGTAAAGAACCGCTATTACGACAAGCAACAAGGTTTCGTTTCACAGTATGGCAAACCCAGTTGCACCGGCTGCGGCAG
>JAHJRJ010000204.1 GCA_018830765.1 Bacteroidota bacterium
CCGCAGAATGACATTCCTGCTTGTATCGACCCAATTAATTAAGCCACTAATTTCACTAATTAACACAAAATGATTAATTCGCTTTTAAAAAGGTTAACACCTTTACTCATCCTTTTAGCCGTGTTGATTATCTTTAACGGCTGCCAAAAGGAAAGTCCCGTTACAATTCCCAACCAACAGCAACAAGTTTTCGATTTAGCTAAACCATCCGCCGCACTCAAAGCAGTAATGGAAGTTCAAAACAAACATACCGATCGTTTATTAAATGTTAACGATGTAATCGGAACTGCGACCTCTGTATCCGCGGACAGTAAACTCGTAATAAAAATTCTGACCAAATCGGATAGAGCCAAAGGATTACCTTCGATGATAGACGGCGTTCCGGTTGTAGTTGATAATATCGGTGAAGTGAGAACTCTCGCTCTAACTGCACGTTACACACGTCCCGTTCCGATTGGAGTTTCAATAGGAAATATTAATGAGTGCGCTTCAGGTACACTCGGCTGCGCCATCGAAAAAAGCGGAACAAGATACATTCTCAGCAATAACCACGTAATGGCACAACCTTCTCTAACCCAATTAACGATGTTTTATCCCGTTTCAATGTGTCGATTGTTACACAATAAGATTTAAATCTTTTAAGTTTTGAAATATTTCAAACAAAATGACCATCACCTTAACTGGTGACGGTTATTTATTTTTATGTTATGAAAACAGAATTTTATATTATCACAGTTTTAATAACTTTCCTACTTACGATAAACTTTAATTGTAATAAAGGAAAGGAAACTTAAGATAAAGTGCTGGATAAATCAATCGAACAAGTTTTAAAAGAAAACACAGACAGACTTATGATGATACCCGGTGTAGTCGGTACTGCAATCGGTGAATGCGACGAACTGCCTTGCCCCGAAAAATTCGGGGCTTGCATAAAAATATTGGTAGTCGAATTGACGGATGAATTAGAGATGAAGCTTCCGAAAAACATTGAAGGCTACCCCGTGGTTATAGAGGAAACGGGAGAAATCAGAGCTTTGTAAGTTTACCCCGTAAAACGGGGTTTACACCGTAAAACCCCGTAAAACGGGGTAAAACGGGGTTTACCACGGATTAACACATCCGTTTGCTATCCGTGCTTTTTCAGTGCAATCTGTGGTTAATTAAATACCTTCCCACAAACCAAATTAAAAAAGAAATAAATATACCGGGGAACATCGGTTCGATGCCCAAAAAATATTTTTTCATCCCATAACCATACAACAAATAACTCGATACCATCCAAGTCAATGAAGTTAGCCAACCGAACAACATAGACCCGAAAGCGTACGCCGGCTTTATTCTAAATTTTTCGAAATAGCTCGCCATCAACGGAACAAGTAATCCCGGTATTACAACCGTCCCAATCGTGTACCATATCTTGATTACGCTCGGAATAGCAACCGCAATTAAAACAGAAAATAAAAACGAAACTACAAGTCCAATCCTCGTATAAAATGTAACAGATTTATCATTCAATATTGGATGTTCGATATTCGATATTCGCGACGAGTTTTTAAGCCGTAAAAATATGTCTCGCCCCAAAGTCTGTGCAGAAACCAGGCCGAGCGTATTCAGAGTTGACATCATTGTTGCGAGCATGCCGACGAAGAACAATCCTTTCGCCACCGGAGGTAAAATAAGATTAGCCAACTGTGGATATGCCATAATCGGCTGGCTAAGGTTTGGTAAAGCTGCGCGGGCATACAGGCCTGTCACAGAGGTCATCACGTCGAAAATGAACCAGAATATTATAGAAACAAATATTCCGCGCTGAGCTGTCTTTGCGTCTTTTGCTGCATAGCAACGTTGATGAAAAGCCGGGTCAACTAACGTCCAAAGCGCGATGAAAAACCATACAATTATGTATTGAGGGTTGTGTTCGCCGTGCCAGACGAAATGAAGCGGCGGTAAGTTATTTTTTAGAAATTCAATGCCTCCAAAATTGTAGAATGCAAAAGGTAGAATAACAGCAAAACCGACGAACATCAAAATAAATTCGAATACATCTGTATAAACGTCTGAACGAAATCCGCCAAAATATAAATACGATAAAGCTACAACCGCTGTCACTACAACACTCATAAAGAAACCCCAGCCGAACATCATCTGAAATATTACGCTCAGCATTAATATGTACGGTGCCGGCGTCATTAATATGAAAGTCAAAAATGATCCGAGTATTGCGGTTTTTTTATCGTAAGCTTGATGCAGTTTATCGGGGATAGAAATTAAGTTTGTCTCCCGTATTTTCTTTGCAAGCACCGCTGCAAATATTGCGGCAAATAAATAATAAGGCAATCCTTGCAAAAACCAGTTTGATATTCCGTAACGGTATGAGAACTCTCCTACGCCTAAAATTCCACCGTACCAAGTTGAGACCAGAGTCATAACAAAGAGCGGCAGGGTGAGTGATCTACCTGCAAGAAGGAAATCGACTTCATTCTTAGTAGTTTTGCGGGCAGATTTAAAGCCGATAAAAACAACAATCGCAAAATAGGCAACTATTACAACGATATCTAGAGGATGAAAACTAATCATAAAGTAAGATACTATTTTAGACTCATTAAGGGTTATCTGGCACAAGTTTATTCAACTTAGAAAACCACTGTCTTTGAATATCGAACCCGCCTGACCCGCTCGACCATGTCGTTCGGGCGAGCCCCGAACTTTTCGGGGCGAGCCGTCGGGCAGGTATCGAATGCTGAATATTCAAAGCCAACGCCTTTAGCGGTGGTAGTTTACAGAAATCGGTCACGTTTTTTGTTTGAGTTCCGTAGGAACGATATAAAATTCACATTTCTTCGCACAGCCGAGTGTTAGCACGGCAATTTTTGGTGTATTAGATTTCACATTAAAATGTAAGAAAAATGTGACTAAATAAAAAACTTGGTATTGACTAATTACGATATTATATTCATTCTGTAATTTGTTGTCGTAGACAACTTAAGCGCAGAAACTTGCCTTCGCACAAAAAGCAGGAAACGGTCCGCCGCAGGTAGACTCTCTCGAGGCTCAACGCGGAAAAAAGAAAAAAGTTCAATAATTTAGTCAATTTGCTGTCACGAAATCATTTATGATGCTTTTTTGTGTTAGCGTCAGTCTTTAGTCTGATGCGGAATCTCGCATGGGGCTGACCAAAAAGTGGAAGATCCCTTGTAGTGCGAACTTTAGTTCGCTTAAATTTCATCAAAAAGCGAAATGAATTTCGCTCTACATCCCTCTCAAAGAACTTATTGGTCAGCCCCACGC
>JAHJRJ010000031.1 GCA_018830765.1 Bacteroidota bacterium
GTGTTAGCACTTTAAACGCAATTCCTTTAGTCGAATTTTTACAGGCATACAGCTTACAACAAAAAGGTGGAATCACCGATGTTGATGTTAACCAGGTGAAGAATAAAATTGTTATTGTTGGTGTGATAGCGGAAGGAATGACAGACTTTGTGGAGACGCCTTATACGAAACAATTCCCCGCCGTTGGAATACACGCGGCAATCATCGCAAACGCTCTTAATAATGATTTCTTAAAAATTTTTCCTAATTATTAGAATTTTATTTTTGTATTTGCTGTTGGTTTATTCTTTATTTATTTAATACTCAAACTGAACGACCTCAAAGGTTTGTTAATTCTTCTAGCTTTCCTTGTATCTTATTCTATTCTATCCTATTCGGTTTTTATAATTTTTGATTAAGAGATTCCTGTTGCAAGAATGTTGTTCGTGCAAATATTCCTTACAATCGGTTTATTAATTTACAAACATCAAGTCATTAAAGAAACAGTTTACAAGTTGGAGTCGGAAAGAAGCGCTATTTTTAAAAAGTTACGTGAACGTGAAGATAAGTTAATAAAGCTTGAGAAAGAATTACAAAATGCCGAGCAAAAAAACGCTGCTGAACAAACAGCTTACTTAAGAGAAGAGATTAACAAATACAAAGAGGGACTTCGTTTGCTGTCATCCGAAGCTGCCGATATAAATGTTTACAATATTTCAGATAAGCCAAAATTAAAACCGCTGAATTTTGAGAACATAATATATACACAGAGCGGACCGATGAACAATGTGGTTGAATTTGTTAAAAAAATTGCTGACAACGATTCCGCAGTTTTGATTTTAGGTGAGAGCGGAACGGGTAAGGAATTAATTGCGCGAGCGATTCATCGTTCCAGTAAAAGAAAAGAGAAACCATTTATTGCGGTTAAATGTGGGGCATTATCGGAAACCTTACTGGAGAGCGAATTATTCGGACACGAAAAAGGTGCTTTCACAGGAGCCGTAAAAGATAAACCGGGAAGATTCGAGTTGGCTGACGGGGGAACAATATTCTTGGACGAAGTTGCCGAAACAAGCGAAGCTTTTCAGGTAAAATTGCTTCGAGTTCTTCAAGAAGGTGAGCTTGAAAGAGTGGGCGGCACGGAAACTATACGTGTAAATGTCCTGGTTGTTGCAGCTACAAACCAGAATCTTGTATCGAGTTCTGGATCACAGAAATTGCGGCAGGATCTATACTACCGGCTCGGTGTGTTTGTCATAAATCTGCCGCCTTTACGTGACCGTAAAGTAGATATACCGGTCCTTGCTGAATATTTGGTTAATATGGAAGATCCAAAAATGAAAATAAGCACAAATGTAGTAGATGTGTTTTCTAAGTATTCATGGCACGGCAATATTAGGGAGCTGCACAGTGTTATCAAACGCGCAGTGATTTTAGCTAAATCAGAAGAAGGTAGGGATATCATTCGCAGTAGAGATTTGCCGGAAGAAATAAAATCGCTGATTGAAAATACAGGCGACATTGCCGACCAAATAATTGAATCACTTAGGAATAAGAAGTTTTCGAAAAGCGCAATATCCGAAACTGCCAAAGAATTAGAGGGGTTAAACAGGGGAACCGTTTCAGAATATTTACGGGGATATTGTTTCAAAACTTTTGTCGAACAAGATATGAATATTGAATCTACAATAACAACGATTGCTGGAATTAGCGAACCAGACACTATTCATCAAAAATATCAGATCTGAAACTCGAGGCAGTTTCAGCAGGACTCGGTTTTAAATTTAAGCCGTTTGAGATAGATTTGAGCTATCTGAAATATATAGATAATACTTCGCGCACCGGCAAGATAGACATAAATAAATTTGGGAAGATCGAAAGAAACGATTGCACGCATCGAGTACGTAGAAATGCTTGGCGAGGTTTTTCCGTCATCGTATCAGGTTTATGCTTTCAGGCCTCTCGGAAAGGCACGTGTTCGCAATGTATCTACAAAACCTATCAACGCTAAAGTAAGCTTTTATGTGGACAGAGTGATGAATACACCGACAGAATCTAAACCATATACGATCAATCCGAATGAGGTTCTTGAAATACCTTTCTTTGCGGTTTTCAACGATGTCATAAATAGCGTAAGAAAATTTTCTATCTTTGACGGGACAGTTTTTGTACACGCTGAACCGGCCGATGATGACGACGACCGCTATCAAACGCGAGTCTTTATACGCGGACGGAATGATTGGGACGGAGACGTGATGCTTTTACGTTATTTTAATACTCCGTCGGGCCCGGAAGTTTTAAGGTTTTCCAGAACATATTTAGAAAAATATAAAGAAAGTGTCGACACTGTGGATTCCGCACTGATGAAATTCATGCAAGCAAAAATAATATTTAATGAATTATCGAATTACGTGCGATACGTACACGACCCGAAACTTAGCAGGGATTATGTACAGTATCCTGCTGAAACAATCAATTTACGCGGAGGTGATTGTGACGATTTGACAGTTTGCTATTCTTCTTTGCTTGCAAGTGTCGGCATTTCGACTGCGTTTATCGATGTAGTTCCGCCAAACAATCCAGCGAACTCACACATTTACTTGATATTCGACACTGGTATCGAAGCAGCGAATACCGCGCTAATAAGCGACAACTCAAAACGCCTCGTCCTTCGTAAAAATGATAGAGGCGTTGAAACGGTTTGGATTCCTATCGAAACTACCGTTATTTCGAAAGGATTTATTGAAGCTTGGGAAACAGGTTCTGCCGAATATTTTCAGGATGTAAATATTAATGACGGATTGGTAAAAGGTTGGGTAAAAGTTGTTGATTTACCGTTAGGTTTTTAATAAGGAGAAAATTTTATGAAAAAGATAATTACTTTTTTAATTCTGACAAGCATGCTCACTGTATCATTGTCAGCACAACTTAAAGTATTGACAACAAAAGGCGACGTTAAGGTAAGGTATGGAGTAAGTGAAGAATGGAAGCAGTTAAAAGCCGGCGATCAAATAAATTTGGCAGATGCCATACGAACTTCTTCGAAATCGTCTGCCGTGATTCAAATAGATAATCAGAAAAAAATTGCACTGAACGAAAAGATAATTGTAGAAATGGCAGATTTAAGGTATCTGTCGCAAGAAGAGTTGTTGTTGAAATTAGCGATGGAAAGAATACTATCGGTTCCCCCGCAAGATAGGGATAACGATTTAATACCCGCACGCACAACGATAATTCACGGTGAAAAGAAATCTAAAGTACAACTACCAATCCCTAATGATATAGCGATGATGCAATTGAACGGGGCAAAACTTTTATACGATAACAACTTTTATGGAACTTGTGCGATTAGAATTAAGGAAGTTTTGCGGCTAAATCAAAACTTAAGCGATGTTGTAAATTACAAGCTGATGACGGCGAATTCTTTAGAAAAATCGAATCTTTTCGAAGAAGCGTTAAACGAATATGCTTCTTTACCGTTTGATCAGTTAACATCACCCCAGAAACAGATTGTTCAACAAAACATAGATAGACTTAAAAAGAAGATCGCCGAATAAAGTAAATTATTATCGTCCTACCAAAATCCTGTTGGCAAGGTAATGTGGAAAACCGGCATCCACAATTTTCTTTGCAGCAGATTGTACATCGTATTCTGAGCGTATATTCTCATACTCATAAGTTTTATCGTCGAAGATACCGAAACTTAGCCGCCAATCTCTGTCGCGTGGTTGGCCCACACTCCCGACATTTATTATATACTTTTTGTCGGGCATGCATTTGAGTTTAACCGAATTCCGTACCAATTGATACTCGTTGTAATCTTCCATAAAAATTTCAGGTATGTGCGAATGGCCTACAAAACAGATATTATTATTAAAGTAGGAAAAATTGGAAACAGCATCTTCATAGTTAGAAATATAATTCCATTCGGAAGGACGATAAGGAGAAGCATGAACGTAAGTAATTCCATCCGATTCGATCGATAGCGGAAAACTCAATAACAATTCCTTCTCACTTTCTGTTAAAATCTTATTCGTCCAGCGTGCAGCTACATTGGCATATACTGTAAAGCTTTCTGTATATCTAACGTCAGCCGCTGCTTGGTCATGATTTCCGAGTAAAATGAAAGAAGATATTTCGTGGATAATTTTTAAACATTCTTTTGGGTTTGCTCCGTATCCGACAACATCTCCGAGACAGATAATTTTGTCAACTTTATTTTCTTCTATAATGGATATAGATTTCTGAAGCGCTTCTAAGTTTGAATGTATGTCGGATATTATTGCAATACGCAAGTGGTTATCTCTTACGATTAATTAACTATTTTAAAACACAGTTATTTTGGCGAATTTGAAATAGTTGCCTACCAGAGATTCTGTCTTC
The DNA here is from genome assembly GCA_018830765.1 of Bacteroidota bacterium. Taxonomy (GTDB): domain Bacteria; phylum Bacteroidota; class Ignavibacteria; order UBA10030; family BY39; genus JAHJRJ01. The sequence continues at coordinate 4,363 of JAHJRJ010000031.1, forward strand.
TAAAATATGTTGATCGGCATCGCCATGGCGTAATAAATAAATCCGCATCAGTTATTTTCCTTAAAATGGTCCCAGCCACGAGGAGTAAGTTCCTCGCGTTCTCCTTGTTCACGGATGAAATAAATTCCTTTCGAAGCGTCCACAATCCTTCCGAGAATCGTGACGTCGGATGTCAAGCTTTCGAGTTTTGCGTAATTTTCGTCGGTCAAAGTAAATAATAATTCGTATTCTTCGCCTCCGTATAGAGCATAGTCGATTATGTTTTCAGAAAATTCTTCGGCAATATTTCTGCCGATGTTATCTATCGGAATGTTGTGTTCCCAAATCTCGGCGCCCACACCGCTGTTTCTGCATATATGGTGGACTTCCGAAGCCAACCCATCGCTTACATCGATTAATGAATTTATTTTAACTTCGTTGGTCAATAATTTTGCAATATCGAGGCGAGGTTTAGGCATCAAATACTTTTCGAGTGCCGGTTTGTATGGTTCGAGGTTTGGAGAAAAGCTTTCCGATTTCTCTAAAAAATTTCTTTTTTCACGCATCAAAACTTTTAAACCAGCGTGTGAAGTCCCTAACGTGCCCGACACGCACACAAGGTCGCCGACTTTAGCGCCGTTGCGATAAACTAGTTTTTGCGAGTCAGCTTCACCGATCAGCGATACCGAGATTATCATGTTGCCCGATGCCGCAGTGGTGTCTCCGCCGGCTATCAGTGTGTTGTACTTTTTACACGCGAAAACAGCACCTGTGTAAAATTCTTCTACCATCTCGACAGAAATTTTTTGCGGCAAACAAAGCGTGATCAAAGCGTAACGGGGTTCTCCACCCATTGCGGCTATATCGCTAATGTTCGATGCCATCGCCTTCCATCCCAGGTGCTGCATTGATGAATATGTTAAATCGAAGTGCACACCTTCCACCATCGCATCGGTTGTAAATATTTGTACTTTATCCGCAGTAGGTTTAAAAACCGCTGCGTCGTCCGAGATTCCCATTAATAAATCGGATTTCAAATTCGGGGAGTCGGTCTGAATGTCTGTAATATTTTTAATTAAGTTAATAAGTCCGAATTCACCGACCCGGCTTATCGGTGTAAAAGTAGCCATAATCAATAAAATAAGATGTTAAAATATAAATATCAAAGAGACCAAAAACAAGGAAGCCCGGTTTATTGAAGCAAGCGATTTATCTTTTCTACGAAAAATTCCTTCGTACGAAGTCCCATAAATGATTCTACAACCTTCCCTTCTTCATTAACTAAAAAAGTTGTAGGTATCCCGCGAACATTCCCGAAAGCTTTGGCAAGTTCGCCGTTGTCAATTACAATAGGATAAGTAACTTTATTTTTATTGATAAACTCCGAAACATCGGCTACCACATTGGAACCGCGGTCGGTAGAGATACCGATCACCCTTACACCTTTGGTCGCAAACTCGTTGCTGATAGCAACCAGGTCTGGAAGTTCTTTTCTGCACGGGCCGCACCAAGTTGCCCAAAAATTTATGATCGTGAGTTTACTATGAAATGATTTAAAATTGTTAGCGTTGCCCGAATTGTTGTCCCATTCGAAGTCAAGTGAATGATCGTTCTTGTGTGTTACATTTTTTAAAGTAAAAACATTATCGATACTTTTTGAATCGTTTATATTATTTTTATTTCCTTCTTTAGCGTATGCCATCAATTTGTCTTTTTCCATTTCTGCGGCTGCTATGTAAAGCGTGCTGTCTTTTAACCAAAGTATCACACTGCAGCACTTGTGATCATCTGCGTAATACCAGCCAGTTCTTACTAATTCGTCTATAGCTTTTTGGGGCAACGTTATGCTTCTGTTGCCAACTACAACCCTGAAATCTATCAAGGAAAAATAAATTATACAATCACCGTGTTTATATATTATGTGTGATAATTTTTCTTCATCAAATTGCGACACTGTCCCGCCTACGAGTACACAATCTCTAAGCTTCGGAATATTCACGTTGTAATTGACGTTTTCCTTAAGATAATTTTCTAAAACTGACGGGTCGTCAGTAGTTAAGGTAGGTTTTATTTTCCCATCGACAACCGCATCATAATTATTGTAAATTTGGTGGATAATGTTATTATCAACAGGGCTGGTATGATAATGATGTGCTGGAGGAGAAAATATAATAAAATATAGGCCGATGGCAGCAATAGCGGGAATAGCGACATACCACTTGCGCCATTGTAGAATTAGCGAGAGTATCGAATTTATTTTATATGATGATCTGCTCTCTGCTGAGTTTTTAATTTGAGAAATAAGTCTGTCTGCTAGATAATCCGGTGTGCGAATAGGTTGCACTCTTGTTTGAATAAATTTTTTGGTTATACTTTCTAACTCGAATACATTGCGACAGATTTTACAAACGTTAGTATGTTGATAAAAGTTTTTTAACGTATCCTTTTCAAGACGTTCATCAACTGCGGAACTGATGAGTTCCAGAACTTCATTGCAATCCACTGTTTACCTGTTTAAAAATGTAACAATTTAACTATATTATTTTAGATATCCTTTTTCTTTGGCGTACTTAAAAAGTTTAGATTGTAGAAGCTTTCTGCCGCGATGGAGTCTTGAGCGTACAGTTCCGATAGGTGTGTCTATGAATTCAGCTATCTCTTCATAAGTATATCCTTCGATGTCGCAAAGGATTACCACAGTTTTAAAATCTGGAGATAGTGAATCGAGCGCTCTAGTTACGTCGTCATCGAGAAGACCGCTAAATATTTTTTTTCCTAAATCATCGTTATCGTCGACTGTATCTTTTGCTTTTGTATAAAAATCTTGTATCTCATCGAAATCAATCGTTTCCGGTTCTTTAGTCTCTTTTCGATAACGGTTAATAAAAGAATTTTTCATTATACGAAACAGCCAAGCACGTATATTAGTTCCCTTTTCATACTTATCCCAAAACCTGTACGCCTTCAAGTATGTGTCTTGTAATAAATCGTCGGCGTCGTCGGGGTTGCCTGTTAAACGACGGGCAAAACTATAAAGCGAATCCATGTGTGGAATTGCTTCATCAAGAAATTCAGTCTCTTTTACAGTTTGTTTTTTTTGGGGGATCAACTTTTCTATTATCCTTTCTTATGATAACTAAAATACGAAATTCATGTTTTTGGTGCAAGGTTAAAATTGGCAAAAGAATAAAAAATTCATTATACTTAAAACAGACAAACGGATTTATCCTTAAAGTTTATCAAATTTAAAGATGGAATGATAATGAACAACATAACCGACCTGAAAAATATTTTGAGAAGAAATTCTCTTTTCGCTAACGTGCCTGATTCACACATAGAAGCTGTCGTCAAAAACGTTTCCGAAAAAACAGTCGACGCTATGCAGTGCATATTTGAAGAAGGGAGCAAAGGCGATGAACTATACTTAATAGCTGAAGGTAAAGTAAAAATATCGAAGAAGACAAAAAACAATATCGAGAATACATTGAGCGTACTGTATTCTAACGATTTTTTTGGAGAATTAGAACTAATAGATGGACTGAAGCGTTCGGCTACTGCTACAGCTCTCGATAAATCTCATTTGGTAATAATTAATCGCGATGTTTTTAACTATCTTTTAAAAACATCCAAGCACTTTGTACAGAATTTACTTAATACTTTAGCGATACGATTGCGTGTGATCGACGAAACATTCGTCGGAGAGTTCGGCAAATATACTGAATCGATGAACAATAAGATGGAAAAACTTCATCGCTTAGTTGAAGCGACTAAAGTAGTTAATTCGACTCTCAACATCGATAAGCTACTCTCATTAATTTTGGATAACGCCGTCCAAACCGTGAAGGCAGATAGGGGAACGCTTTATTTACTCGACGAAAATAAACACGAATTATGGTCGAAAGTGCTGCAAGGTAGCGAGCTTGTCGAAATACGAATTCCAGTAGGACTAGGTATCGCCGGAAAAGTAGCGGAAACAGGTGAAGTTATAAACATAACGGACGCTTACAAGGACGTTCGCTTCAATCCTGATATTGATAAACTATCGGGTTATCAAACTAAATCGATTCTTTGCATGCCGATGAGGAATAAGGATGGAAAGATAGTCGGCGTGCTACAACTTCTTAATAAAGAAAACGGCGCTTTTACAAGTGAAGATGAGGAATATATTAACGCGTTCTCAATACATGCTACGATAGCTATCGAGAATGCAAAAATGGCACAGGAAATGGTGCAAAGTGAACGCCTATCGACTGTAGGCAGGATGGCAAGCACTATAATCCACGATATCAAAAATCCGATGTCAAGTATCCGCCTTTACGCACAACTAATGCAAAAGAATTTGGTAGATGAAAAATATTCTAAGATGGCGGAAGGGATAACAAAGGAGATAGACAGGTTCGTCGCGATGACTCAGGAGATACTCGATTTTTCACGCGGTGTTAGCCAGATGAATTTTGAAAAAGTAGAAACCGCTAAGTTGATAGAAGAAGTTACTTTCTTTATTGGAAAGAATCTCGAAAAGAAGAACATCGACCTGATAAAAAATATTAATTACGAAGGTGATATCGTTCTGGATTACGATAAAATGTTTCGGGTTTTTTATAATATTATCGGTAATGCCGCCGATGCTATGCCCGAAGGAGGGTCGCTTACAATACAAGTTTTTAAAGACGATAATATGATTAACTTTGTATTTAAAGATAGCGGTATCGGTATGACGGAAGAAGTAAAATCAAAAATATTCGAGCCGTTTTTCACACACGGTAAAAAGCACGGAACAGGACTCGGCATGGCGATAGTAAAGCGTATCGTCGACGACCACTTCGGGAAAATTGAAATAGAAAGCGAACCGGGTAAAGGCACAAGCATAATAATTAAATTACCTGCAAATAAAAGCTGAGGTTTGTTATGAAAGTAAATATCGGTAGTGCGATTTTGGAAATCGTTCAAGGCGATATAACCGAACAGAACACTGAAGCAATTGTAAATGCTGCTAACAATTTTTTGTGGATGGGTTCAGGCGTTGCAGGAGCGATAAAGCGAAAAGGCGGCGATGAAATCGAACGCGAAGCTATGGCACAAGCACCGGTTGAAATCGGTGCAGCAGTTATCTCATCTGCAGGAAAGTTGAAAGCCAAATATGTAATTCACGCCGCGGCAATGGGACAAGATTTACACACAGATGCAGAAAAAGTTAAAACCTCAACTTTCAATTCATTGAAATTGGCTGAATCAAAACAGGTCAAGTCGGTGAGTTTTCCGGCAATAGGAACAGGCGTTGGCGGCTTCTCGATTTTTCAATGCGCGAATATTATGATAAACGAGGCGATAAATTTTCTACAAAACACAAAACACTTAAAACTTGTCCGGTTTGTTTTGTTCGATACACAAACGTTCGATGCTTTTAATGAAGAGTTAAAACTTCAGTTTTCTACAAAGAGACATTAATTGAGATTTTAGATTTTCAGCCATAAGCTGATGCGTCTTTGACGCAGAGATTTGAGGTTGGAATTTATTCTTTGTTGGGTCCAATACCACGCCGCTTGCGGCGTCATTCCCGCGAAAGTGGGAATCCAGAACAATAGACTCCCGCGGGAGTGACAAAATCCCTCGCAGCTTGCTGCGAGGATGTTTATTCGGTGGATTTTTAGAACGTTCAACGTTTTGAAATAATATTGATTTGACAATTCATGAAACATGCGTATATTTCGTTAGTATAGAAAGGTTTTGGATATGAAAAACAGTGTAATACAATCCTCACCAGACATATTAAGTGGAATGTCTGTTTTCCGTGGAACAAGAGTCCCAATTAAAAATTTGTTTGATTATCTTGAAAGCGGCGATACAATCGAGAACTTTCTAAGCGATTTCCCTACCGTTAAACGAGACCAAGTGATTGAAGTTCTCGAAATTGCTGAGCGTGTGTTGATATCAAACGGATCAATTTATGAAAATATTGCTTGATGAATGTTTGAATTGGCGATTGAATTTGGCAATCGTGGTATTAGAAACTCGCTTAAACAGAATCGAATATATTCGTCCATTGATTCCAACACTAATTCGTAAGTTACCTGAAATGGTGCCTGGCGAGGTTTACGAAATTCGTTAACCAGATTTGAAATTAAATACTCTTTACATTTACAAAATATTTTGATTTATTACTGATGTAAAATATGATAGTGATTCAATGATAATGGAGTTCGAGATTGGGTATTTAACGGCGGTTTGATTTTTTAAAAATTTAAAATATCACTTAGTGACTTGTATATTAATTGCAAACAAAAACCAAAAATTTAAATTGATTATTTTTCCTCATACTTCTCACATTTGTATTATAATTATACACTGCGCTTCAATAATCAGGATCGACATAAGTTGGTGACTTTCCTAAAATTCCATATGTCAGTTCGTTGCAGGGGCTTTAGTTTTGGCGAGTAATATGGTTTAATGTGCAAAGTAATTATTTATTTTGTTATACCGAAAGCTATTCCAAACTCTGCCTCCCTACATGCAACTCCCAACTGATGACCCATGTCCTCAAAACTCCGCCTCAACTCCAAACACCGGAAAGAAAGCAAACTGATAGACAGTTTCTACAGTACCGTCGCTCCTATAATTTTTAAAGAAAATATTTTTTGTATTCTGAACGTAAAACATTCTGCAGAACATTAATCCATTAATCCATTTATCTATCATTCCATTTTCTTCTTTTCCATGCTTCATACAAAAACACAGCGCTTGCGCTAGCTACGTTCAACGAATCAACTTCTTCGGTGACCGGAATTTTTATCCTCTCAGGGCAAACTTCCAATACTTGTTCTCCTATTCCGCTCCCCTCACTGCCAAAAACGATACAGATATTTCCTTTCAAGTCGGCGTCGCTAATCGCACGATCATCTGTGTGAACATCTGCGGCAATGCATCGGGTTCCGTGATCGCTCGATAAATTTATTAAAGTATTCTTCAAATCGCTAACGTGAATAATAGGTAGCTTGAAAACAGCACCCATCGACATTCTAACAGAACGCCGCAAATAAGGGCTGCTCGAAGTTTCTCCGACAATAATTGCTGTAACGCCGAATGCAACACAATTACGGACAATCACTCCCAAATTATCAGAGTTGGTCAAACCGTCAACTGCAACAAGCAAGCGCGGCGGAGCAGATTCTGCTATCACTGCCTCAATCGTTAGCGACTTAGGTATTTTACCTACAGCCATTATCCCTTGGTGCAACCCGAAGCCGACGATAGTTTCGAGTAGCTTCTTTTCTCCGACAAAAATTTTTAAATTGTCGGAGACCTCCAGTTTAATCAAATCTTTAATTTCATCGAACCATTTATCGGTCAAGAGTAATGAAACAATTTGCAAGTCGCTTCGCAATAATCTTTTTACGACTTTTTCGGTTTCGGCAACAAATATTCCTTGCCGGACGTGTTCAACCGCACGCCGCATTGTCCGGTAAGGCTGCAGCTCGCAAAC
>JAHJRJ010000205.1 GCA_018830765.1 Bacteroidota bacterium
CGCCTTTCCTTTTTTGATAAGTTGAACGGCGTAATCGTGCAGTTGATCAAAATAGTCGGATGCATAATATTCTCTATCATCCCAGTCAAATCCCAACCAACGGACGTCTTCCTTTATCGAATCAACATATTCGACGTCTTCTTTGCTCGGATTCGTATCGTCGAATCTTAAATTACAAAATCCGTTATAATCCCGCGCGATTCCAAAATTTAAGCATATAGATTTTGCGTGGCCGATGTGCAAATATCCGTTCGGTTCGGGAGGGAAACGTGTATGCACCCTTCCATCGTATTTATTCGTTCGAAGATCTTCATCGATTATTTCACGTATAAAGTTTGTATTCATAGCTTGATTCTGTTGATAGCGTTTTCGATTCTTTTAATACTTTCATCTTTTCCTAAGATATTCAAGATGTCGTATAATCCCGGACCACCGCCGACGCCCGATACCGCTAAACGGACTGCGTGAATCAATTTGCCGTTTCCGATATTGAGCGATTGGGCAGTTTTATGTAATGCAACTTCATAATCTTCCTTAGTAGGATTGGTAAGTCCGGAAAAAAATTCGCTCAGTCTTTTCAATTGTTCTGGTGTTTCTTCTCTCCATCTTTTATTGACTATTTCCTCATCATAAATAATGGGTGGTTCAAAAAAATATTTTCCTTTCTCTACAAAATCTTTTATGAATGTTACACGCGCACGCATAGCTTCAATGACTTTAAGTAGATAAGCATCGTCCAATTGTAAATTTTTGTATTCGGTTTGAGAGAGATAATCTTTAAGCATGTTTAGGACTTCAGCTTCAGTTTTTTTACGCAGATGTTCGAAGTTGAGCCAATTCAGTTTTTCGATATTGAATACAGCACCGGCTTTGTTGACTCGTTCCAATGAAAACTGTTCGATTAACTGATTCAAATCAAATAATTCTTGCGTTGTTCCCGGATTCCATCCTAAAAAAGCGACAAAGTTAACTAATGCTTCTTTAAGATAACCTTTAGCTTTATAATCCTCGACCGCAACATCACCTTGTCTTTTGCTTAACTTACTTTTATCGGGATTTAACAGGAGCGGTAGATGTGCGAGATTTGGAACTTCCCAGCCAAAATATTCATACAGCAAAATATGCTTCGGAACGCTGGAGAGCCATTCCTCGCCCCGGATGACGTGTGTAATTTTCATCAAGTGGTCATCAACGACATTAGCCAAGTGATAAGTTGGATAGCCGTCTGATTTTATCAATACTTGGTCGTCAATAAGTTCACTCGAAAATTCAACATCCTGTCTAATAATATCATAGAATTTTATTATCCGGTTTTCAGGTATTTTCATCCTAATAACATAAGGATCGCCATCAATAAGTTTTTTTTCGATTTCGGATTCCGGTAAATGCAAGCAAGTACGGTCATATTTTGATGAGAGCTTCATTTTTTCTTGCGTTTTCCGCATTTTTTCGAGACGTTCACTTGCACAAAAGCAACGGTAAGCCGTACCCTCGCTTAGAAGTTGTTCGGCATATTTGCGATAAATTTCAAGTCTCTCAGATTGAAAATACGGTCCGTAATCTCCACCTTTATGAGGACCTTCGTCGTAATCTAAGCCAGCCCATCGCAATGTCGCGATAAGATTTTCGACTGCACCTTCTACGTATCTGTTGCGGTCTGTATCTTCAATCCGGAGTATGAATACACCGTTGTTTTTTCGAGCGAAAAGATAGTTGTATAATGCAGTTCGTAATCCGCCTACGTGTAAATAACCTGTCGGACTTGGAGCAAATCGAACTCTTACTTTATTTTGATTCATAAAATATAACAGGAAAATAAAAAAAGTGTAACAAAATTTTCAGTTCAAAAATACGATTAAAATGATTTATAATCAAATGTAATAAAATAAAAAAAGCTCAGAATTTCTTCCAAGCTTATTTAAGCGGAGAGGGAGAGATTCGAACTCTCGATAGACTTACGCCTACACCGGTTTTCGAGACCGGCTCTTTCAACCACTCAGACACCTCTCCTATAAAGTAAGAACTGTCATAAAAAAAATCCGGCAGTCTGAAAATGTATCGAG
>JAHJRJ010000206.1 GCA_018830765.1 Bacteroidota bacterium
ATTTGTTTATATGAAGCGTTATCACTAAATTATTTATGAACTATGCTAAAGAGAGATTAATTATGAGCAAACAATATGTAGAATATCAAGAAGGAGTCTATCGAGTTGCTGGAAGCCGTGTTTCGTTGGATTCGATAGTGTATGCATTTTGTAATGGGCAAACAGCAGAAAGTATTTCACAATCATTTCCAGTGATTACGTTGGAGCAGGTTTATGGGGCAATTACTTTTTACTTGGCAAATCGTTCTGAAATTGATAATTATCTTAAAGATGCAGATACTAATTTTGATGTTATGCGACAATCATCAAGAGACTCTGACCCTATGTTTTATCAAAAGCTAGCAGATACTCGTCGGCAGTTAGAAGTAAGTGGAGTATGAAAATACGTTTCCAAGCTGATGCTGATCTGAATCAAATTATTGTTTTAGCCACGATACGAAATGAACCAGCAATAGACTTTCAGACTTCATTCGCTGGAGGTTTAGTTGGATTAAAGGATAAAGATGTTTTGGCTTTAGCAGCAAAAGATAAACGAGTTCTTGTTACTCACGATAGAAGAACAATGCCTAAATATTTTTACGAATTTATAACTGCAGATAAAAGTCCGGGATTAATTGTTATTCCGCAATATCTTTCTATTGCTTCTGCCGTAGAAAATCTTATTTTGTTATGGTCTGCGACAGACGATAGTGAATGGATAAATAGAATATGTTTTCTGCCTTTGTGATTTTTTCAAATGTTATAAATCTATCGTCTTGAAACAACAAATGTAGATGAGCCTAGTAAAAGATTCATTCAAATAAAGAAAATGGACTTAAACAAATAACGACAAATGTGGTTATTGTAAAAATGCTATAAATTATCGGTTTAAATTAGTCACCACCTTTCTTATCCGCCGCTGGCGAAAGGTAGTGGAAATGGCAGTAACCAGTTTGCAGCGTTTTCGGTTGTAAAAGTCGGATAGCCGATTGTAGTTTGTCGGATTGCCGATTGTCCTATTCGGATTGTCGATTGTCTTAGCCGGATTACCGATTGTCCGCCTTTGGCGGATGGCAGATTGTAGTAGTAGTATTACCGATAGGTTGGCACGAGGTAGAGAATTATAAGAAGCTCTGGAATTAATTCCAGGGTTCAACCCAACAGATAAAACCATCAGCTTAATTGGGTTTGGCGAACATTTGGATGATATAGATAACAAGAATGTTGAGATTGGCAATCTACAAATCCAACGGCAGATCGAGCAGAAGGTTTCCTTCTTCAAGGCTTAAGCTTTGTCGAAGGAAACCTTCTGCATTTTACTTCGTGTAATTATTTTTTATTTCACGAAGAAGAATATTTTGTTTGTAGCCACCGGCTACGCCGGGTATCTGCGTAATTTATTGCCTTTTGAATAAGTATGCGCTCTCCAACTTTTTCATTGAAACACCGTCGTGTATAACGTATAGAGATTTGTAGATACCCTCACCACCCCAAAGTACAGCGCTGCCGTGATCGCCCCGTTTGTTTATAGCATAAAACTTAACGTTGTGTTTGAATCTTCCTTTATCATCCTGCAACCTTTTTTCTCTGCAGCGTTCATTAATTCTTTTGCAGGCGAGCAGGCAAGCTTCTTCGGGAGATTTACCTTGCCGCATCCATTCGACAATCATAACCGAGCTGCAGTTCAGAAGGTTGGCTTCACCTCTGCCCGTCGATCCGGCGGCGCCGACTTCATTATCCACATACAAACCCGCACCGATGATAGGTGAATCGCCGATTCTTCCCGGAATTTTAAAAGCAAGTCCACTTGTAGTTGTAACGCACGACAAATTGCCGTTCAAGTCAAGAGCGCTGCAATGAATAGTGCCGAAGTGCCGCAGATACGATTTCATATATTCGCCGATATCGGTATCGTCTATACTGTGGGGTGGTAGCCAATCATCTTCTTTACTTAAATTTTCTTTCCACTTCAACCAAATCTCACGTGATTCGTCAGTCAATAAATTTTCTTCTTTGAACCCGTGAACGCGAGCGAACCTGAGCGCCCCCTCGCCTACCATTAAAACATGGTCGGTTCTTTCCATAACTAATCGGGCAACCTTCGATGGATTTTTAATATTACGTAGCGAGGCAACAGCGCCCGCCCTGTAAGAGGGACCATGCATAACTGCGGCATCTAATTCAACGACACCCTCTTCGTTTGGAAGTCCGCCGTAACCGACCGAGTTGTCGTTCGGGTCGTCTTCAACAATATTTACACCAGCGATTACAGCATCCAAAGCATCTGAACCGTTTTTAATCATCTCCATCGCTTTTTCGACTGCCGCACTTCCGTTAGCGCTGGATATCGCA
>JAHJRJ010000001.1 GCA_018830765.1 Bacteroidota bacterium
TAAATTAAGTATTTTTAATCAGGCTGAAGTTTTTAGGAATTATGAACTGGTCAATAAAATGATACTTGTCAAGTGATCCCGGCATCCTACCGCAGGTATTAGCTTGAGGAAGATAATGGTTTAATTTTAGGTCAGTGCAGAGGTCGCAAAGTGTAAATCCGTGGTTAATCATTTTTCCATTGTATCATTGAATCAATGAATAAATGAGTCAATGATTCAATTTTTCCAATCGTTGTTCGTTTTTCGTCATTCGTAAATTGGTTTATTACTACTTACTACATACTGATTTCCCAACTTCCTAACTTCTTCTCTTCGCCAGGTCTCCGCTTCCCCCATTCGCCGTGTCACCGATTCGTTTTTTTGTACCTTGTACTTGGTAATTGGACATTCAGTGTTCGATACCTGCCCGACGGCTCGCCCGAACGACATGGTCGAGCGGGTCAGGCGGGTTCGTTGTTCGTTGATCGTCGTTAGTTGTTTGTCCCCGCTCATTGCTCACGGTTCACCTCTCCATGCTCACAGCTCTTTGTTCTCTCGCTTCAAATTCCTTATATTATTACTGTGGAACATTTCAGTTGCTCCATAAGTTAAACTGGTGAGTAATAATTTTACATCATAAAACGAAAGGAATTTTTATGAAACATGCACTTATCTTCGCAGTCGTTATGGTTTTATTGGGTTTCTACGACCCACTTTATTCGCAAAGTAAAAAACCAAGATCGGGGGAACGAACATCGGTTGATTTAACTATCTACAATCAAAATCTTTCTCTAATCCGAGAGGAAAGAACAATCAATATCGCAAAAGGATTTAGCCGCGTCATCATTCCCGATATTCCTTCGACGATTGATGGGACTTCGCTACACTTCTCAAGTCTTACCGACCCTTTTGCTGTCAGAGTTCTCGAGCAGAATTATCAGTACGACTTAGTTAATCAAGCAAAGCTTCTCGAAAAGTACATCGGCAAGGAGGTCGAGTTTGTCCGGTTTAATGAGGAAACAAAGAAGGAGTATTCAGTTTTCGGAAAACTTTTAGCGGCTGGTTGGTCGGCGCCTCAATCTTACTTTGGTGCTGTTTCAACTGCCGGCGGTATGGTTGCAGAAATTGGGGGTAAGATTGAAATTAATCCTGTCGGACGACTTATTCTTCCAAGCTTGCCGGAAGGTTTAATTTTGAAACCACAGCTTGAATGGCTCGTTGAGAATACAAAACCCGGTGAGCATAAAACTGAAATCAGTTATCTTGCGGGACAGCTTTCATGGAATGCAAACTATGTGGCTCTCTTGAATAAAGATGATTCAAAGTTAGATATGACGGGCTGGGTTACATTAACGAATAATTCGGGAACCTCTTTTAAAGATGCGGGATTGAAGCTTGTGGCGGGTGATGTTAATATAGTGCAAGAAGAATTTAGAGGCAGACGAATAGCAACGGATATGATTATGAAGGCGGCTGAGCCACAGTTTAAACAAACAGAACTCTTCGAGTATAAACTTTACACATTGCAACGACGCACAGATATAAACAACAACGAGACAAAGCAAGTTGAGCTTGTATCGGGTAAAAATGTTTCTTCAAAGAAAGTTTTTATCTACGACGGATTAGCCGACCAGTGGAGGTGGTGGTCCAATAATTACTCATACCGCAGCCAAGGAAGTTTTGGACAGCAATCGAATACAAAAGTCGGTGTGTTTGTAACATTTAAGAACGATGCCAAGTCCGGACTTGGGATACCATTACCTAAGGGAAAGGTGCGTGTTTACAAGCGCGATGACGACGGCAAGGAACAATTCATAGGCGAGGATAAAATTGACCATACTCCAAAAGATGAAGAAATCAGACTCTACTTAGGCAACGCTTTCGACATAGTAGGTGAACGAGCACAAACAGATTTTAAGTCATTTGCCAGCGGCAGAGTTGTAGAGGAGACGATACAGATAAAGGTACGAAACCATAAGAGTGAATCGGTTGAAGTTTTAATATATGAACACCCGTGGCGATGGAATCAGTGGGAAATTACAAAGAGCAGTACAGAATGGGTTAAAGTTGACCAATCAACGATAAAGTTACCTGTAAAGATAGCTAAAGATGAGGAAAAAGTGGTAACATATACAATACGGTACTCTTGGTAAAGCCCACTTTATATTAAATTGAATAAAACAGACCCAATAAGAACCTCCGGGCAAGTACTACTGCTCGGAGGTTTTTTTATTTTTTGGTGCAGGGCTTTTATTTGTTATTTGATAAATGGATTTTTATACTATATTTGCTAAGAGTAGTGCTGTTAGAATAATTTATATTTCATAGTTTAACTGAATATGAAGAATCATTCTGATTAGGAGATAATTAGGGGCTTAAGGGAAGATAATCAGCGACTAAGGATAGCTGTTGATGAACTATCAATTCTCAATGATGTAGTCATGAAGAATATTATTAAACAATCAGTTCGGACAGTTCACACTAATCAAGGGATGATAACACTCGTGGATGACGTGGGAACAACAGAAGATATATCCATAACTCACTCCGTCTCTTCACATCCTTTTGTAGAATCTACAAAGCCATTATTACAAAAAATTCGTCTCAAAAGAATTTAAACGAATAATCCATTTCTCATAATGTCTTTATAACTCATTATATCTAAAATACTTATGACAGAAGAATGAATGAATCGAGTGTCCTATTTCAGAAAAAATATTATTGGCA
>JAHJRJ010000207.1 GCA_018830765.1 Bacteroidota bacterium
TCAACGAAGATAAGTACATTGTCGGATTGAGGATCCCCGCCGAAAGGCGGGACTCAGTTAAATGTATGCGCCCGTAGTCCCAATCCGACTGGACTTATCGAGCGTCAACGAAGATAAGTACATTGTCGGATTGAGGATCCCCGCCGAAAGGCGGGACTCAGTTAAATGTATGCGCCCGTAGCTCAGCTGGATAGAGCGACAGCCTCCGGAGCTGTAGGCCGCGCGTTCGAATCGCGCCGGGCGTACAAAATTTATCATTCAACATATTTTTTAAATTCATTCAGGAGATATAATGTTAAAACCTAAAAAGAAGCTAACTAAAAAAGAGATGAAGGTTGACCCTTTAATTTCGACCTACACAAAGTTTACAAACTTCTATTACAATAATAAAAAGTATATTTCATATGCGACAACGGGCTTAGTAGTTATTATTATCGCTATAATATTTTATGTGAATAACATAAGAAAAAATAACGAAATTGCAGCAGCTGAATTAGGAAAGATTTTTCATTTCTATGACCAAGGTGACTATCAGTCGGTTATTAACGGTCAACCCGAAAAAGGAATAAAAGGTTTGAAGAGTATTGTGGATGAATACGGTGGTTCTAAATCGGGGAACTTAGCCCGTTACTACCTAGCGAACTCGTATTACATGATAGGTGAAACGGATCAGGCGCTCGAGGAGTTTAACAATGTCAGCTTGAGTGATCATTTGCTTCAAGCTTCTGCTTATGCCGGTATAGCTGCATGCTATGAAAGAAAAGGAAATAATTTAGAAGCAGCAAAGTATTATTACAAAGCTGCTGACGAGGTATCCGACCAATCGCAAACTCCCGAATACTTGAATTTGGCAGCAAAAAATTACGGAACAGCCGGAGAGAAAACAAAAGCAGTCGATATTTTTAAACGCATTAAAAATGAATACACAAATCACCCAGCGGCTCGTGAGGTTGACAGGTTTATTGCTTTATATTCCAATTAAATCAATTTCATAAAAATATTTGCCATCTTTTCGGTAAAGTAATTGTATGAAGTTAATTCCCGATAAAATAATATTAAATGATATAATGGTCATAGCTGTTCCCGTTGTGGGAGGATTATTTACTCAAATGATTCTTTCGCTCGTCGATACGGCAATGGTAGGAAGATTGGAAAACTCAACAGTTGCTTTAGCCGCACTCGGTCTCGCATTCTTGGCTTCTTGGACTATCACAAGTTTTTTCTCTAGTATGAGTACTGGTACGCACGTTCTTATCGCTAGAAGACAGGGTGGAGGAGATGTAACGAGCGTCGCGGATGTCCTAAATAATTCATTAGCCCTTTCTCTTGTATTGGGGGTGTTATTTGCTGCTATCGGCTATTCTTACGCATATGAGATAATGGATTTCTTTGCTAAAGATGCCCTAGTAGCAAGCGAAGGAACGGGATATATGGCTTACCGTTTTTTGGGATTACCTTTCTTTTTGATGATAGTTACTTACAGAGGATTCTTTTACGGTATCGGTCATACAAAAATTTTTCTTTGGTCAGCAATAATAATTATGATTGTACACGTATTGAGTAACTTTTTATTTATCTACGGTAATTTTGGATTTCCGAGGATGGGGTTGACAGGCGCTGGTATCTCATCATTTTTGAGTATGATCACCGGCTGGTTATTTTTCTTTATCGTAACTTTTCTCAAACAATATCGAATTACATACGGTTACTTTAAGCGATTTCATATTTCGAAGGAGATAATTTATCAAATACTTAAAATATCAATGCCGGTTTCTCTACAAAATGTTATGATTTTGTTGGGATTTTTAATTTTTATTGCTGTTACGGGCATTATCGGCACTTCTGAACAAGCCGCAAGTCAGATAGTTACAAGCGCCTTGTTTATCTCTTTTATTCCGTGTTTCGGTTTGGGCGTGGCTGCTCAAACTTTGGTGGGACAATCTTTAGGCAGGAAGAATCCTTTACGTGCACAAATTTACGGATTCGAGTCGGCAAAATTAGGTACTCTTTTCACGATATTGATCGGGATTTTATTTATAGGTTATCCCGACTTAGTTTTGAAGGTAATTACGAATAATGACGAATTGGTTAATTTAGCACGACCTTTATTGCGTATTGCCGGCGTTGCTCAAATATTTTACGGCGGTGGAATCATACTCGCTAACGCTTTGCAAGCAGCCGGAGCTACCGTTTATGTTATGGTCGTAGAAGTCGTTACTCACTGGATAATATTTTTACCGCTGACATACGTCTTCGGAATTTTTTTGGAAGGCGGCATAATCGGTGCTTGGAGCGCTTTACCTGTTTACGTTTTAATGTTCTTAATTTTAAATTATCTTAAATTCCATTCGAAGAGTTGGATGAGTATCAAAATTTAAACTATGAAGCTACCGACGACACATCCGGTTCGAAAAATATTTTATCTTATAACAGGAGCAGCTTTCTTGTTGTTAGCTCTTGTTTTCAACGTTATTCAAAAGAATATCGAGATGGAAGCATATGCCCTCACCCTTTTCAAGGATATTGCTGTTATCGTCGGCTTCACGGCTTTATTTCTGTTTATCAAACTTTATTGGAAAAGAGAATCTTTCCCGCTCAAACGGTTAGTTGCTATTTTAATTCTTAGTGTTCTTGTACTAGTTATTACTCTACTCATTTCACAAATCTTACCGGCTGAATTTGAGACGAAAAGTTACCAACTTATTCCTATTTATTTTTCCTCGATAATTGTGGCAAATGCTGTCAGCACAGTTCTTGGAGTTGGCGCAATAATTATTCTTCTCTTGCTCAAGGATGTTATTTTTCATAAACGCCGCAGCTATACAGGCAGGAATTTTTTGTTCTTGATTATTGGGTTAATTGCCGCGTCTATATCGACAGTTGATTTAAGTCCGTATGAATCGAGAACCGTCTCATATCTTCTCTATGGGGTTTTAATCTTATTAATCTTGCTCAATTCCTTTAGGTTGTCATGGATCGTTTATCTTTCAAAAAAAGAAAAAATACTAACCATCGTTTATAGTTTCTTTTTGTTCGCACTATTTATCGGGTTGAAGATTAATATTTCGGAATCTGCAAATATCGGAAAATATCTGCTGTATTATTCCTTCCCGTTGAAGATTTTTATCGACGGCACATTTTTATTCGGAGCGATTTATTTCGGGATAGCATTCATCGGTACGTTATTCCACTTGCCGACTGCTGAAGCTTTCGACAGGAAAATGAGCGAGGTTTCTTCGCTTCATTATTTGAGCAAGCTTGTGACGCAAGTGTTCGACTTTGAAGAATTGGTGAATTCGGTTACGGGTATGACGCTGCAAGTATGTGAAGCCAAATCTTCGTGGCTCGAAATCATTCAGACTCAAGCGGAAACTATAGCATACAATAATGGTTTTAGAGATTCAAATCATTCAGTTCTTATCGTAGCAAATCGAAATATTGCTATTGATGAAATCGAAAAAATTAATTCGACTTCTCAGAAAATTGAATCCGACGAAGTTGATTCCATACGGAAAGCGCTGATCAACGAAAAAAAACCGATAGTTATCGATAATACTTTACAAGATAAAAGAACGAAGCATATAAAAGAGTTTGATATCAAAATCGGTTCGATGCTGGTTGTTCCTTTGATATCGCATGAACAGTTGATCGGAATATTGTACGCTACTAAAGATATAGAATACGGATTCGACAGGGAAGATGTGGAGGTTATTTCGGCATTTGCCGACCAAGCAGCGATTGCGATTGATAATTCAAGATTAATCGAGAAGTCTCTGGAGCGTGAACGGCTTGTTCGTGAAATGACTGTTGCACAAGAGATGCAGAAAAAACTGTTACCGCAAAGATTGCCGACTTTGGATCAAATAGAGCTTGAAGCGCTATCTACACCGGCTTTTGAAGTCGGCGGCGATTATTACGATTTTGTATTACTCGATAATAACAAATTAGCAATCGTCATCGGTGATGTTTCGGGTAAGGGTGTTTCTGCCGCTTTCTATATGGCGGAAATGAAGGGGATTTTTCAATCTATCTGTAACATTTATCCTTCTCCTAAGGAATTTATTACGAGAGCGAATCAAGCAATCTCTTCGAGTATCGATAAGAGATCGTTTATAAGCTTGATATATGCCGTGCTCGATTTAGATACGGGCGTCGTAACGAGTGCGCGTGCCGGACATTGCCCGTTTTTAGTAGCTTCGAAGAATGGAATTAGTTACGTAAGGCCTGAAGGAATCGGTATCGGTATGGGTGCGTCAACGACATTTGAAAGATACATTAAACAAGAGGAAACTCAGCTTCGGTATGGTGATGTTTGTGTTTTTTATACCGACGGGATTACCGAAGCAATGCCGCCCGAAGGAGAAGAGTTCGGATATGCTCGATTGATGGAAGTCGTCCGGAAAAACTATTACAAATCAGCACTCGAGATTCGTGACGAAATAATTCATGCGGTGAATCAACACATGAAAAACAAATCACCCCAGGACGATATTACGATAATAATTTTAAAGTGGTTGAAAAATTAAATACAAAAAGGAACACATATGAGCGATTTCAAAATTAATTTTAGAGAAAGTGCGAACGCTAATATAGTCGACTTAAAAGGTTACCTCGATGCACACACAGCGCCGGAGCTGGAAAACGCTTTGCAAAAATTAGTAAATAATAAACAATATAACATTGTTGTTAATTGTAAAAACCTCTCGTACATAAGCAGCGCAGGGTTAGGCGTTTTTATGGCTTACATTGAAGAAGTGCGCAAAAACAAAGGAGACATTAAGCTGACTAATATGTCGCCCAAAATATTTAACGTCTTCGATATTCTTGGTTTTCCGTTGCTCTACGAAATATACAACACCGAGCTTGAAGCGTTACAAAAGTTCACAAATCATTGAGTAAGAGCACAAAAAACATAAGTAAACCGCTTAAACTAAAAATTTATAGTAAAACAGAAAGTTTAGTTGAAGTACGAAATTTCGTGAGCGAAGAGGCTTTAAATTTCGGGTTTGACGAAGAAACTGTTAACAAAATTGTGTTGGCTGTTGATGAAGCGTGCACGAATATCATCGAGCATGCCTATAAGTACGTCCCGGATAAAATTATTGAAATTGAAGTAAGACTAAACAGCGAAAAATTCGAAGTTAAGCTCACCGACTACGGCATTTCTTTCGACCCCAGAGTGGTTAAAACTCCCAATATCAAATCGTCCATTATGAAATATAGAAAAGGTGGCCTTGGTATGTATTTGATGAAATCGTTGGTCGATAAGGTAGAATACAATATGAATCAAAACCGGCGCAACACCGTCCGGATAATTAAATATAAAAATTAATCGACAAATGAAGACTACAATTAATCTGTTCGACATAAATTCTCTTTTCGAATTCAGTCGAATCGTTAATAGTTCTACAGATTTAAAATTCATCCTCAATCACTTTTTGTTGACTGCTATGGGCAAGTTGTTGTGCTCGAGGGGAATTATTTTATTGAAAAATGAAGCGGGGTCTTTTCAAGTTGAAGCAGAGAGGGGATTCACTTTGCAAAACCAATCGTTCACTATCAAAAAACCTCCTAAAGGTCTTATATTCGTTGCTCCGAAAGAAATTCGACGCGGAAAGTGGGTTAAATTATTTCTTCAGAATAAAATAAATATACTAATACCGCTTGTTTCAAAAAATAATATTGTGGGAGTTGTAGGATTAGGAAGAGTTTCAAAGAAAAAATTAAGCAAAGAAGAAGCAACATACTTCAAATCGTTGACGAATATTGCTTCCACCGCTATTGAGGAAAAGCTGAATATTGATAAACTTAAAAAAGCAAACCGGGAATTAGACAGAAAAATCCACGAGTTGAATACTCTATTCGACCTAAGTAAAGAGTTCAATATCATCATAGACCGTGAAAAGCTCATAAAAATATTTACTTTATCTCTAATAGGCCAAATCGGTACTAATCAATATGCGATTTGTATGAAGGATACAAAAGAGTTAAAAGTGATTGCATCGCGCTTAAAAAATCCGTTGAACAAACAGGTATTGGATTATTTTTGTGAAATCAATTCACCCACATATCTCTCTTCGATGCAACTCTCTAAAACAATAAAAAGTCAATTGCACGAAAACGGTTTGCAGATTTTTGTTCCCATCCATCTTCATAACAAGGTAAAGGGAATTATTGCATTAGGCAATAAGATGAATAACCTGCCGTATTCACAAAGCGATATGGAATTTTTGTATTCACTCGGAAACCTTGCGATTATGTCGTTGGAAAATTCACGTTTATTCGAAGAAGCGATAGAAAAACAAAAAATGGAAGATGAGCTATTAATTGCACGCGATATTCAAAAAGGGTTGTTACCAAAAAAGCTGCCTGAGCTTGAAGGTTACGACGCAGCTGCAATCAATATATCATCGAAACAAGTGGGCGGTGATTATTATGA
>JAHJRJ010000032.1 GCA_018830765.1 Bacteroidota bacterium
ATCCATGGTAATAGAGAATTGAAAATTGGGTTACTTAAACACTTACTCTCATTGGCAAATTTTACTGAGAGCGATCTCAAATAAACTTCTGATTTCTGATTTGATGAACCTCCCGCAGGTTATCTTTAGCGAAACTTCCGATTTCTGACAATGTAAAATCGCATTAAGAAATCGGAAGTTTTACTACGCATACTTATTCCCTGTAACAATCCTCTCTCAATTTCCCTAACTCTTTAAAAATCAACGAATTCAAGCAAGCTTTCTTGCTTTTCTTATCAAAATCAGTTAAATTTCTTCCGTATGATTTACAAAAAAATAAACAGGGGCTGATGAATTGCCTATAAAAATCAAAAAGTATGTAGATGCCGACGTCAAAAAGCAAGAAGCTTTGAAACAAAACGGTGAAATTCCCATACATATAGCCATCATAATGGATGGAAACGGAAGATGGGCGCAGAAACAAAACCTGCCGAGAGTTGCAGGACATAAAGAAGGCGTTGAATCGGTGCGTGATATGGTTGAAGCGTGCGGCCAACTTGGTGTCAAATATCTAACGCTTTATGCTTTCTCGAAAGAAAATTGGAAACGCCCAAAAGATGAAGTTTCGGTACTGATGCGATTATTAATGAGAGCTTTGCAAAACGAAGCCGATAAACTCCACCGTAATAACGTTAAAGTCCGTGCAATTGGCGATATATCGACTCTGCCCATCGAAGTTCAAAACGGATTATTGGATGCGATAATTAAAACTCAGAACAATACCGGTTTGAATCTTTTATTAGCTTTGAGTTACAGCGGCAGATGGGATATCACTCAAGCGATCAAAAAAATAGCATCCGATATCAAGCGGGGTAGTTTATCAGAAGATAACATTGACGACGCGATGGTATCAAAATATCTTTCCACACAAGGAATACCCGACCCCGATTTACTTATCAGGACGAGCGGTGAATTAAGAATAAGTAATTTTCTGTTGTGGCAATTAGCGTACTCCGAAATTTTTATCAGTCCACTATTCTGGCCCGAATTCAGACGCGACCAACTTTATCAAGTAATTACCGATTACCAAAGTCGTGAACGCCGCTTCGGTATGACAGGTAACCAAATTAAAACGAAACAATAATCGAAAAGTAAAAACTAAATGCAGACTATCACAAAAATATTTTTTCTAATTGTTTTATTTTCCATAATTCCACATACAGTTTATTCACAAGCCCCGAAGTATTCGGGGCAAGCTCCCAAACAAGAAATTTATAAAATCCTCGGTATATCGGTCGAGGGAAATACAACGGCTGAAGCTGGTGCAGTAATCGCAAATTCCGGACTTCGGACAGGAACCGAAATCACTGTCCCTGGCGATCAAATACGTCAAGCGATTCAGCGTTTATGGGCGCTTCGGCTTTTCGAAGATATCCAAATACTTATTGATAGTAAAGTCGGGGACGGCGTGTATCTACTTATAAAGGTTAAAGAACACCCGCGTCTCCTACGCGTGGAATTCAAAGGCAACGACGACCTCAGCGAAAGTGATTTGATGAAAAAAGTGACGATATCGAAAGGTCAGATTCTAACACCTCAAGAAACCGCTAAAATTAAAAACGCTTTTAAGAAACTGTATGATGAAGAGGGATTGCTTCTTGCCGAAATACAACCCGATACTTTTGTAGAAGATTCAACAAAACCAAATCACGTCGTGTTGAGATTTAATATTGATGAAGGAAAGAAAGTAAAAATTAAAGAGATACTTGTAACAGGAAACCAAGCTTTCAGCGCAAGCGATATTCGTGGCGAGATGGAAGACACTAAAGAAAAAGTTTGGTGGATGTTCTGGCGGTCGGCAAAATTCGATAAATCAAAATACGAAGCTGACAAAAGTAAAATCGAAAAATTTTATAAGAAAAACGGTTACTTAGACGCCGAGATTACTTCCGACTCGATCTGGTATGATGAGACCAAGCGTCGTATGACAATCCAATTGAATATAAATGAAGGTAACCAATTTAAGATAAGAAATATTACATGGGAAGGCAGCACGGTATATCACCCATCTGTCTTATCCCAACGTTTAGGATTTACGAAAGGCGATATTTACGATTTTGAAAAGTTTGAGAAGAATTTGCGAGGCAACGAAAACCAAACAGACGTCGCTTCGCTCTATTTGGATAACGGTTACTTGACGTTTAGCCTTGAACCCGAGGAGAAACGAATCAGCTCTGATAGTATAGATATAAACATCAGAGTCTACGAAAGAAATCAGTTTCGCATCGGGCGTGTCGATTTAAAAGGCAACACGAAAACAATGGATAAAGTCATCAGAAGGGAATTATATACCAGACCCGGCGATTTCTTCAGCCGCGCCGCGATCATGAGAAGTGCACGTCAGCTTACCCAACTGAACTATTTCAATCCCGAAAAAATTAAACCGGATTACCGGTTGTTTGATGAAAAGACGGTTAATTTAATATATGAAGTAGAAGAAAAGTCGAGCGATAATATAAACGCATCGGTGGGATACAGCGGCGCTTTCGGCGTTACCGGCGCATTGGGATTTACGATTAATAATTTTGATATTCAGCAACCGCTTAGAGGTGGAGCGGGGCAAATTTTAAATTTTGAATGGCAATTCGGCGAAGGCGCACGTTTCAGAACGTTCTCTCTCGGCTTTACCGAACCTTGGCTCTTCGATTCGCCAACAACTTTCGGAGTAAGTCTTTTTGACAGTCGTCAAATATTTTACTACGATTTACGTCAGACGGGTGGATCCGTTAGGTTCGGACGCAGGTTTAAATTCCCCGATGATTATTTCCGGGGCGATTGGATTACACGTTTCCAAATCAACGACGTAATTGACGGAGGCGGAATTTATCTGGAAGGCAAGACGAGTCAATATAGTATAACACAAATAATATCACGTAACAGTACGGACAATCCGATTTTCCCGGCGATGGGGTCGAGTTTTGCGCTCTCAACTGAGATTTCGGGTGGACCTGTTCTACCGGGAAATGTAGATTACCACAAATGGAGTTTTAGTGGTGATTGGTACACTCCAATGTTCGGATCGACGAGGTTTGTACTTTACACAGGTTCTCAAATCGGATTTATTGACGGGTTCAAACGCGATTCCAATATTCCTCCCATCGAGTACTTCTTTATGGGCGGCACAGGACTTGGTTTTGTTTCCACAACTCCGCTTCGCGGATATGAAGACCGTTCCGTCGGTCCTACCGACGAGCTCAACCAGATTAAAGGTGGTAAAGCGATGGCAAAATATGTAGCAGAATTGAGATTCTCAGTAACGATGAATCCAATGCCTATATATATTTTAGCTTTTGCCGAAGCCGGTAATGTTTACGAAAATTTAAACCGCATAGATTTTCTAAACTTGAAAAGAAGCTACGGATTCGGTGCGCGCATATTAATACAACCGATCGGAATGGTCGGCTTCGACTACGGTTACGGTGCCGATGATGTTTTGCCAAAAGATGGAAAACCGGACGGTTGGAGATTCCACTTCCAATTTGGCAGAGGTTTCTAATCTATGTTTGGTTACTCAATATTGTTTTTAAAAATAATTCATCAATAAAATAAATAATCAATAGAGGTAGATGTGAAAAATATCAACATTAAAATCAATCCGTCTCGTTTACGAGACGGACTATTAGTTTTACTTTTAATAATTACTTTCGGATTAGCAACTTCAAATTCTCAAACACTGAAAATAGGTTACGTAAATTCTGCAAAGATATTACAAGAATTACCCGAAGCTCAAGAAGCACAAAAAAAACTTGACGCAATGGGAAAAGGCTGGCAAGATGAATTGGAGAAGATGACAAAGGATCTCCAAACAAAATACGAAGAATACCAAAAGAAACAAGGAATGATGAACGAGCAAGCCAAGCTCGCCACTCAGCAAGACTTGGTAGAGTTGGAACAGAAGGTATATCAATACAGGACGGAAAAATTCGGGTCCGATGGTGAGTTAGCCAAACAATCCGATAAATTACTCAGCCCTATCAAAGACAAAGTTTTAAAAGTTATACAACAGGTTGCTAAAGAGGAGAAAGTATCTTTCATATTCGACCGTAACGAACAAATTATGGTGTTGCTTTACGGCGACCCTGCTTACGATTATACTTTTAAAGTTATCGATAAACTAAAAAGATCAAAGTAAAAACTAATATTAAAAAGGAGTTGTTATGAGACGGCGGAATTTTTTTTTGGTAACGTTGTTTTTCGTTTTCATTTGTACGTCGTTAGGTTTTGCACAGTCAAAAATCGGTTGGATTAATTCGCAAACCATCACAGATAAGCTGCCCGAGGCGCAAGATGCCCAAAGGCAGTTGGACGGACTGGTAACCGAATGGCAAAACGAACTTGCTAAAATGCAAAACGATTGGCAGAAAAAATTTGCTGAGTACGATAAAAAGAAATTAATATTTACCGACAGAGACCGAAT
>JAHJRJ010000208.1 GCA_018830765.1 Bacteroidota bacterium
AAAAACTTCCGGCTCGGGAAAATTGTATTTTGACCTCGATCGTAATTGCATAAAACGTGCAGAATCGAATGTCTCCTTCGAATTGACACTCAAAATGAAGGAAACAAAAACTGGAAAAGAGGCAAAAAGAATCGACAAAGTTGAAACTCGGAATGTTACTGAGCTTTTAAACTAATTTGAACTAAATTGGCAAACCCAACCCGACTTCGACGGGTTGGGTTTGTTACAAATTATCTTTCGTCCTTCAAAGAAACTACTTTTGCCTAACGGCGTTGTTTTTAAGCCGCCGCCCAGAACAGCAATTCAGCTTTGAAAACATATGTCAATAATTATTTATTAATTCATTTTGTTAACTACATTCAAAAAGCAACTAACATTTACAACGCAACTTTATAATTACTCAAATGCCGCAACGTTTAAAGCGGTCGGCCTTGAAGAACTTGTTAGCACGCACTTGCAACCTTACCTTTCATAATATTATTAACCTCTTCAAATGCCTTTGCAATTTCTTTTTCATATTCAAACAATATTTTTAAAACTACAAGATGATCCATATTTGTTTTATGTGTTAATAATGCTGAAGTAATTTGTAATAAGGATAAAGTCGTTCCGTGAGCGGGATCGGCCAAACCATAATTGCTAGGCCCAGATAATAAAATGTTTTCGATTTCTTCAGTTAAGCCCAGTTTAAATTTTATACCTTTGGGATTAGCATGAACATTGTAACTTGCCATTTTATAATAGGGTCTTAAATGTTCCAGTCCACTTTCTTTCTCTAAATCTGAAAAATTTGGATTCTTGCTTAGAACAATATTAGCCCACCCATATTGTTCACAATATTCTTTACCATATTTTTCAACAAGTTTATCTCTTGTTGTCTTCAAATTGTTTATTTCGTCGATTGAATAAGGTGGCTGGTTTAATTTTTCACAATATTTTTGATATTGCGTCATTGCTTTGTAAGATTCTATTAATTCATGCAAAAGATATCGTTCAGCAATATCTTGTCCATATTTTTTGATAAACAAACTGATTACGCTGATTTCATGAATTGTTCGCCAACGTGCATGTGCCCCGTCAGCAAAACCACTCTCTAATAATGACAAAACCTCATAAGCTACTTGTATTGAACGAGCGTGTAATCGGGTCAAAGTATCAAAAACAAAATCATTATTGTTTGCAGCTTCTTCTCGAAATGATTTATTCAAATCTTCACCAGCTTCATAAGAAATAACAATAAAAGTTTCGAGTAGATTCAATCCTTTTTTCCACAGTTTATTATGTCTCTTTTCAAAACCTTTCCGAATATTACGATGCTCTCGTAACATCGAATTGGAATTTTTATCTAATGTCTTTTTCACAATTAAAGAGATTTGATCAATTACTCCGGGAATAGAATCAATGTATTTATTTATTCTTTTTTTAATTTCATCTTCATCAAGATTACTATAATCAGCAATCTGACTATGAATTACTTCTCTGAGAATGTTTTGTATTAAATCCATGATTCAACTAATCGTGCTAACGGCGTGTTATGTTAAAACACAACCGATAAGTTAAGTTCTCGTTATTTATTTTTCAAAGTACTTTTTTTTAGAAGCCAACCAGAGGCTGGTAAAAAGTAATACAACCTGTTATTCGTCGTCAAGCGACAATTAGCGTATTCGTTATAATGGAACCGGGCCGCATTCTTGCTGTACGCAATTTTATACGCCTTAAGCGTATTAATTATACGGACTATGTTTTGCACGCCGTTAGTCGCGGTCACCGGTTCTTATGCTGCTTTATTTATTTCGTACTCTTCTTCTTTTTCTGTTATTGCATAAACTTTCATCATCAGCTTTCGAGCTACAGCCACGATTGCTTTCTGTTTACTTCCACTATTTTTGTACACTCGCTCAAACTTATTCAATAAACTACCATCTTTTCTTACCGCTACCCATGCTAGCTGAATGATGATCGATCTTAATTGTCTATTTCCTATGAGTCCGGTTCTGCTTCTTATTATATTTTCACCGCTGCTCTGTTCACCGGGCGTCAGACCAACATAGTGCACCAGCTTTTCTCCGCTCTCAAATCTCATCTTTTGATCGAACAAGTAAACTGCAAATCGCACAGCACTTACTATTCCAATACCGTTTATCTTTTCTATCCTCTTTACCTTTACTCCTAATTCTTCATCTTCGCTTATTTCTTTTATTCTTTTTTCGGTGTCTTTTATCTGTTCCTTTACATACTCATATTCTTTCAGTAATGATACAAACTTCTGGTTAAATATGCCTTCTTGAAATCTTACTTCCTTTAATTTCTCTATCATTGCTTTATTCCATTTTTCCCATTTCAGCTCATGGTTCTTACACTCTAAGATACATCTCACTTGACGGAGTATCTGTCCTTCTCGCATCTTCTCTTTGTCATATATTCTGAACAATGATCTGTATTCACGAATCTTCATCGTTGGTACTTTTACTTCCCGGAGTAATCCTCGTGAATGTTGAAATGCCAGTTTTCTCGAATCGATTTTATCCGTCTTTACTATGCTTCCATCTCTATAGATTCTGTTTGTCGGAGTTACGATTATATCGTAGCCTTTTTCGTGAAAGTGATCGTATATCCAAAAACCAGAAAAACAACACTCATATACAATATGGAAATGAGCTCCTTTATAGTTTTCAATTAAGAATCTTTCAAGTTCCTCTGCATATGGTTGCATGCTGAATGTTTTTAATTCAAGATCATAGGTCCGAATAGTCACAACCCATCTCTTTTTATGAACGTCTATACCTACGTAAAGATCTTTGTTGTCAAAGAACGAAACTGAATTCTCCGGAACTTTCATTTTGAGTTCTCCTTTTTTTGTTTCCGGTTTGAGAACTCAATTTATTGTTTTTTTTAAACATACGTTCTTGTTTTTAAGCCGCCGCCCATAACAACAATGCAGCTTTGAAATATTTTGCCAATAATTATTTATAAATTTATTTTGTTAACTACATTCAAAGAGCAACTATGTTTTGTAATACAACTATATAACCACACAAATGCCGCTACGTTTAAAGCGGTCGGCCTTGAAGAACTTGTTAGGTTTTGCCTTTATGCTCAATAGTTATCACTACATTTCCTTTTTTGCGACCATTATCGACGTATCTATGAGCCTCGACTATTTGTTCAAAAGGATAACATTTATCAATTACTGATCTTAGCTTTCCTGCCTCGCAGAGTTCTTTGAGAAATATCAGGTCTTCAACCTTTAACCTAATGTTGCCTGACAAAGCAAGAGCGGTTAGATAGATTCCTGACTTCGTCAGGGATTTTTTACGTTTTGAAAATGCAATCTTGCCTACTGCATCAAAAATAACGTCATAAGCATCACCGCTTTGTGTAAAATCTTCTTGCGTGTAATCGATAAGCTTATCGGCTCCCAGAGATTTCACCATTTCCAAATTCGCAGTACTGCATACACCTGTAACTTCTGCCCCAAAGTGCTTGGCAAGCTGAACTGCATAAGTACCTACGCTCCCGGAAGCTCCATAGATTAATACCTTTTGACCCTTCTGAATATTTGCTTTTCAAGGTCAATTGGTATCAGTGCGGTTTGGAAATAGTTATATGGTTTGTAGCGGGGCATTTAGATTTACTTTAAAATTGTTTGTAAAATTGTTTTAAGGAAAATATTAATTCTTTTTTCCTTTTCCAATTTTTTATTGCCCGGATTTAGACTTTTTCGACAGTCTCGTTATACGTTTTTTACCAATTTATAATTTATAAGTTGGATTTTGTATCATTAACATTTTTATCGGATTCCTCATCTTGAAACTTTTTGACTTCATTTTGAATTGATAAATCTGTATAAAATATTCTTACATTTTTGATTGTTTGAATCACTTTGATTTCTCTATTGCCCTGAATGAATATATAGTCATTATCAAATGCTCCTTCTTGTTTAATATAGCTATAGCCATATTTCTCTACATATAAATTAACTAATGTAATTTGTAATAGGCCTGGATTATATAATAGGCGTGCAAAATATCCTTTTGGCTTTACATCAACCGTTAATGCATTTAATCTATTTTTGAAATAAGATGGCGCAAAGGTAGCTTCGGCCTTATCATCTTTTTCTAAACTCATTTCATAAGCATAATAATTATCATCGTTTATATATAAAATGTGCTGTTTATAAAGTTCTTTTGTTTTCTTTTCAGCTTGATTTTTTGTCATTCCAAAAGTATAGCCAAGAAATATTGTGTCGTTTCTTATACCACTATTTAGTTCTTCTTGAACCTTTTTATCATATGCCTCTTGAGCCTTTTCGGTTTCATCTTCCTCATATTTTTTATTGCAGCCAGCTATCAAGAATATAAACAGCAAAAATATTATTACCTTATTCATTCTAATTTGTCCTTTAATTTATTTATATCCTAGTAATCTCTTCCAATCAATAAATGAACTTATTTCATAAAATTCGCGTAAATCAATATATCTACCTTTAAAAGGTTTTTCGTTTCTTAGATTCTCTAAATGTTCTATCAAAGTCTTATAAATTGTATCCGACTGTTTTTCAAAATAAACTCCCATTTCAAAAGCTTTACCACACCATGTGTATTTTTTATTTTTTTGATGAACGGAAAGTCTTTTGGAAGAAATAAAATAGTATTCCCCGCGAATATCTTTACCCCAAATAAACAGTTCGATAAATCCTACAATTTGATTAAATTTCCAAGGATGCCATAGATACATTTTAAATGCTTCTTCAAATAATTCTTTTGATTCTTTACTGTCGTCAACCTTATATCGTTTAAATTGATTGTTAAAATACCGCTCTCTTTTTTTATTATATTCTTCAGGCGAACATATATATACTGGTATAGTAAAAAAATATTTTTCTTTCATTCTTAAATTTCCAAAGCATTAATTCAATAGATATATTTATCAGCACTCATATCTTAATTGTAAACGTATATCTTTAAAGAATTTTATCTGGAAATGAGCAAAAAAATAATATGAGCTGGAAAAATATCACACTCATTTACAGATAAAATTTAGTTGTCCGCCACAGCGGATAAATGCGAAACCGCTTAGTCGTAAACTTTGGCTATGGGGATTTAATCCGTTTTCATTTGCAAACATTACTTCCAAATCTCCAATTAGCATTGCGTTTATTTGTGATAGTTTCATAAAATTTCTTTCTTTGTCTTTCTTTTTTCATTTTATCCGTCAGCTGCCTGCCCGCCCAATTAATTCGGATGAGGCAGGCGGGACGGAGACGGATGACGGATTCAGCCAGCCCGCCTATTTTACCACACGATGGCTGGCGGGCATGACAAATTAAAAGTTCTGAAACATGCTCTGACGGGAACGGACAAATCAAAATGATTCAACTAGAGTGTACTTTATTTTAAATCGCATCTTAACTCTTCCAGAAGAATTTACTTTTGCCTAACGATCACTTTTGAACCTTCAACCTTTAGAACTACAATCTGCGAATCAGCTGAGATGTATTCCCCCTCTGTTACAACGTCGACTCTTTTGTTTTCAATCAGAGCAATTCCTGCTGGACGCAATTGAGTAATAGCTCTTCCCTCTTTTCCGAATAAATAGCTGAGATCAGGATTAGAAATAAATCCTTCCTGAATTTTTTCTTCTTGAAATAAAATCAATCGATTCCATACGGCTGACTTTGGCAGATACTTCGACAACACGAAGATAAAAATAACCCCGAATACAACTGACAATGCTAATTGAAAAATCGCCGCAGAAATATCATCTCCTGTAATAATTGGAAGATCACTCAATAATCCAAAAAACATTGACCCGAACATCATTAAAATACCAATTACACCCAAGAATCCAAATCCCGGGATATAAAATATCTCTACTAATAATAAT
>JAHJRJ010000209.1 GCA_018830765.1 Bacteroidota bacterium
TCATATAGCAATAGTAGTTGACGAATTCGGCGGAACGGAAGGGATTATCACGATGGAAGATATTTTAGAAGAAATTGTTGGCGAGATTCACGACGAGTACGATGAAGAATTGAAAGAAATTGAAACATCTGCCGATGGTACGGTATTAGTAAATGCGCGCATTAACATTAAAGATTTTAACGAGAAGTTCAATGCAAATATACCAGAAGACGATGAATATGAGACGATAAGCGGTTTTTTACATAAATTAACCGGTAAGATACCTGAATTAAACGAAGAAATACATTATATGGATCTGACTTTTGTAATAGTAAAGAAAAGCCAGAGAAGAATTAGGCAAGTCAAAGTTGTTAGAGAGAAACAAAATATCTAATAAAACTATGCAGTGTGATAGAGCACTAATAATACTATTGCAACAAATTAATTTTGAGAGAGGAAACAACAAAGAGCCGTATTTTACTCTTTCATGGGAAGATATTGATATGCTCTTTTATTCGATGTTGAACGACATGGTTGACGTATTCAGCGGGTTGATGCACGTCGATTTATTCCTTTCAGGAAAATCCGAGGAATATCAAGATGGTTCTTTACTCTCGTCAAATAGAAAAATTACTCTTCTCGACATTTCCGCTACGTCTCTTAATGAGCATATCGCTGCATCCATAGACGCAGTTTTTGAACAAGGTTACAGAAAACTCATTTTGTTGTTGCACTATTATCCACTCTATACTATAAAATTCATTGATGATGTCTTTGCACAATTGTCGTTCGAAGATGACTGTTTGGTATATGGTGCTTTGCGCAGCGGCAATTGTTGTCTGCTCGGTTTAAAAACAAATTACTCTAATTGGTTTAGAAATAAAAATAAAGAGAATAATCTTTCATCATTTAAGGAATCTGGTTTAGATACAGATTATCTTTTGAGAGAAGCATCTAATAGCGACGTGATTGTTTTCCCAGTACCGACACTGAAGTCGGTGGAAAACGGTTATGATATAGTCCGTTTAAAAAACGAAATCGTACATAGTATCAATGTGAACTCTCAATTTGCGAAACACACATACGAGGCATTTAAATATATCGAAAAAAAATACACCCGGAGGAAGCCGAAAGATGAAGCTTGGGATATACGGCGGCACATTTAATCCGCCGCACATAGGACACCTCATCACCGCTGAGAGTGTCCGCGAGCAATTTAAATTAGATAAAGTAATCTTTGTTCCGTCTTTTTCTCCTCCTCACAAATTTGATTTGCAAATTGCTCTTCCAAATCAAAGATTTGAGATGCTCGACCTGGCAATCAAAAGTAACAGGTCTTTTTCCGCAACCGACTTAGAAATAAAGCGTGAAGGTAAATCGTACACGATTGATACTATCAATTCACTTTTGCAATCATATCAAAATTCAAAATTGTATCTGATAATCGGGATGGATAACCTTATCGATTTCCCTAATTGGAAATCTCCACTCGAAATCGTTAATAAAGTCGAGCTGGTTGTGATGAATAGGCCTGGATATGATTTGGAAGCGCGCAACAAATACACACGATATGCAAATATTATCAGAGTTCCTAATATTGATATTTCCTCCACCGATATACGTAGGCGTGTAAAAATGGGTAGGTCGATTAAGTACCTCGTTCCAAACGAAGTTGAACAATATATTTTTAAAAAAGGTTTATACAAAAGTTAAATATGGAGCGTGCAAAAGGTGAATATATCTTAATCGTTGAAGATGATATCGAAGTATCATCACTCATTAACGATATTCTTACGTCGTTCAATTATAATTGCGTGGTTGTAGAAGATGGCAAATCGGCATTAGAAATATATAATTCAAACGAACCCAAATTCGCGCTCGTTCTTAGCGATTTGGGGTTATCTAAATTAGGTGGAGTTGAATTATTCGAGCAATTGTACAAAATAAATCCTCAAATAAAATTTATTGCTATGAGTGGCTTTGGGCATCAAGATGTTGGAGACTCTCTGCAGGCAAAAGGGGTAAAAGCATTTATTTCCAAACCGTTCCGAATCGAAAATCTTCTAAAAACAATTAAAGATATTTTAGACGATTAGCATGATAACCCAAAATCCAGAACTCCCCGAAACAATATATCTTGCGATTAGCTACCACCAGCACCAACCTTTTTACATCGACTATGAAAAAGATATTTTAGTGGCGCCTTGGGTTCGCACCCATTCCACAAAAGATTATTACAGAATGGCTTCATTATTGCGGAAATATCCTAATGTTCATGCAACAATTAATTTAAGCCCTTCTTTGTTAATCCAAATTCAAGAATATTACATTGATAGGTTAAAACCGTTTGTCGATTTAAAGAACTGCAAGTTTAACGTAAAAAAATATTTCAGTAAAAAATCTTTCCAAACAGATCCATTATTCGACCTGTTAGTAAA
>JAHJRJ010000210.1 GCA_018830765.1 Bacteroidota bacterium
AAGAAATAATTCTATGGAAACTTCTATACTCGAAAAAACTAAACAGCTAATCGAAAAACATAATATTGAATTTATTGATTTAAAAACTATAGATTTAGTCGGTAAACTTCACCATATCACTGTGCCGTATGAAGAAGGGATACTTGAATCGTTGGTTGACGAAGGTGTCGGTTTCGACGGTTCGAGCTACGGATTTTCGAAAGTAGAGCGCAGTGACATGATATTAGTGCCCGACTTTTCGACGAGTGTAATTGACCCGTTTAGAACGGCGCCAACTTTGAGCGTGCTTACAGAAGTTCACCTTACCGACGCGGACAAAGCAAGGTTTTCGCAAGATGGAAGATTTGTAGCAAAGAAAGCTGAAGAATTTTTAATTGACAGCGGTATTGCAGATACTGCACTTTGGGGACCGGAATTCGAGTTCTACATTTTCTCGAAAGTAGAATTCGACACGCGAACAGCTTTTTCATTTTATAAATTAGAGCATCAAGAAGAATTTTTTGCAAACGCTTATCACGCAGCAAATCCGTTCGATATTTACGACGATTTCCGTGACGAGGCCTCTTTATTATTTAAACAATTGAACATCGAAGTAAAATACCACCATCATGAAGTCGGCGAAAGGGGTCAACAAGAAATCGAAACACAATTCGATACTTTATTAGCTATTAGTGACAAAATTGTGTTGGCAAAATACCTGTTATTTAACCTCGCCCACAAAAATAACATATACCTCACATTTATGCCGAAACCGATGTTCCAACAGGCAGGCAACGGTTTGCACATTCACCAATATTTGCTTAAGGCAGGAAAGAATATTTTTTATGAAAAAGGGAAGTATGCAAACTTAAACTCATTAGCTCACTCATACATCAGCGGTTTATTGAAACACGCTCCGGCTCTATGCGCATTTACTAATCCGAGCACTAATTCATACAAGAGATTAGTCCCCGGGTTTGAAGCACCCGTTGCTATAACATTCGGACAAGCAAATCGGTCAGCTGCGATACGAATCCCGTCCTATGTCAAAAACCCGGAAGAGACTCGCTTCGAATACAGACCGCCCGATGCCACAGCCAATCCTTACTTCCTAATGAGTGCTATGTTGATGGCAGGAATCGACGGTATCATAAACAACTGGGACCCCATAAAAGAAAAATTAGGTCCGATAGACACAAACATTTACGACACTGCTGATAAAAATATAAAATTTTTACCGAAAAGCCTCGAAGAGGCATTAGACGCTTTAGCCCAGGACAATGAATTTCTGAAAAGAGGCAACGTATTCACCGACGACCTTATTCAACAGTGGATAAAAACAAAAGAGGGGGATATAAAATCCATTGCTACAATGCCGCATCCGTACGAGTATAAAATGTACTTTAATTTATAGAAATCATGCAAAAACAATATAGCAAACGTTCAGTAACTTTTTCTCTCATTCTGCTTGTAGTTGTTTTTTCCATCATAAGTTGTTCGCTCAAAGACAAAGAGATACCTATGGAAACGTTTGTGAATATTTACGTTGACTTGGTAATTACAAAAGGGATGGCTTCGGTTGATGGGTTGACTGATTCAATTTTATTTATAGAGAAGGAAACAATCTACAAAAAATACGATGTTACTGAGGCGCAAATCAGAAATACAATCGAATTTTACAATAAAGATGTACACAAATGGAAAGCATTTTACGAGGCAGTCACCCGTAAACTTGAAGAATTGCAAAAATCAGAAGAAAATTAATCGTCAGCTTTCCTAATTGTGAACTTGAAAGTGCTCCCTTTTCCGAATTCGCTTTCGACCCATATTTTCCCATCGTGTGCCTCGACAATTTCTTTACATATCCATAACCCCAATCCGCTTCCCTTGATTTTTTTTACTTCAGTAGAATCAACGCGTGAAAATTTTTGGAATAATTTATCGTGATACTCCTGCTTAATACCTATGCCTTCGTCGGTCACAGAAAACAAAACTTCATCACTCGAATAATCATAAACAGCTACCGAAATATTACAGCCATTCGGTGAATATTTAATGGAATTCGACAAAAGGTTTTGTAATACTTGACGAAGTCGAGCTTGATCGGCTTTGATAAAAGAAACACTCTGGTCAACTGTATAATTGACACTGTGCCGGTTTGAAAATCGCACCGATGATATTGCATCTCTTATCACACGTTCTACGTTCACAACCTTTGACTCGATTGTCACTTGACCGGATTCTATTTCTGTAATCGACAATGTATCTTCAGCTAATTGGTTCAACCGGTTTGCTTGGTCAACGATCATTGTCAGGTATTCTTTGAAACGGTTCATCTTTTGGACTTCCTCGTTCCGCAACAACGTCTTAGCTGCAAGTATTATAGTTGATAGTGGAGAACGGAAATCATGTGAGACGATTCCTAAAAACTCGGATTTTAAGTGGTCTAAGTCAGTCAACTTCAGATTCGCTTCCATTATCTCCTTATAGAGTTGTGCGTTATTCAAAGCGCTCGATATCTGGTCGCCGAGTGTTTGTAAAACGACCACATCCATCTCATCGAAAGCATACGTTTTGGAATCTTCAATATTCAGAACTCCCACGACTTCTCCGCTAATTTTAATAGGAAGCACAAGCTCCGATTTTGTAGCGTGGTATTCGAAAGGTGCATACCTCGGGTCTTGAGCAACGTCGTTTGCTAATGCATATTCACCGTGTTGCGCAACCCATCCTATCAAACCTTCCCCTACTTTTTGCTTCATACCGATTACCGAAACATTTTCGTAACCGCCTGCGTGTGCTTTTACTATTAACTCCGACTTGTTTTCTGTAAACAATAAAATAGAAACGTCATAGTAACTAAAGTTTTGCTGAATGGCTTCTACTGTCGCATTCAATAATTCCTCAATTTCGAGCGTAGAGTTGAGTTTTTGAGAAATCTCATTCATTATTTCGATTTGCGTTATCCGTTTTTTCGCTTCTTCAAAAAAAGAAACATTTTTAATGACTACCGCAACCTGCAAACCAAAAAGCTGTGCAATTGCTAAATCTTCTTCTTTATAATTATCCGGGTTCATTGACCCAAAAATCAGACAACCTACTTTATCTTGACCACTTTTAATCGGAACAGCAAGAAATGTCTTTATCCCCAATTCCTCAAATTTACCCTCTAAAGCATTACTTCTCCCCTGTCCTGAAGTCGAGTCGCATATCAATGGCGATTGGTTTCTTATTACCCAACCCGGTATCCCCTCTTCTATGTTAAAATAATTGTGATTCAAACCCGATGCATCGGTAATTGGTGAAAGCGTTACAATATAATAATAAGTGTGCATTGGATTAAGCAGCGCCAAATATAAAACCTCATAGTCCGTCAGCCAATGTGTTTCGTTTCTTAGAATTTCAAATATTTCTTCTTTGCTAACAGCTGCATCGATCTGGAGAACGATTTCGGAGAGAGTGGTTAAACGCCTTATCAATCCGTATCCTTCTAATAACCCGGTCGATTGTTCATCAGAAATTGACTTTTTGATCTTACTTTTACCTACTTTACTTTTCATTTATCTTTATTTTCCTGTTTTTATACGATTACTTTTCCGATAACGAACGGTTTTTCGCCGACATCGTTTAATACATCTAAAATTTTTTCATAACCTTTTCTTGAGGAAATAATCACTAACCCTACGCCCAAGTTAAAAGTTTTTCGCATTTCATCTTCTGTAATATCGCCGAGTTTATTTATCAAACCGAAAATCTTAGGGCGTTCCCAACCGAACCAATCAATCTCTAACTGCAATCCTACCGGTAACAACCTTTTTGTGTTTCCTTCGATGCCACCTCCAGTGATATGAGCAATTCCGTGAACTCCCGACATCGCTTTTATTATATCAATAGCGTGAAGATACGATATGTGAATCTGTAACAACGTTTCACCTAATCTCATACCTAACTCATCAACAAAATCGTCCACTTCAAATCGCTCGAACAAAACTGAACGAGCAAGCGAATAACCGTTCGTGTGTAATCCGTTAGAAGGGATTGCAATTAATACATCGTCGGGTTTAATTTTTTTACCGTCAATTATTTTTGATTTTTCAACGACGCCGACAATCATTCCTGCAATATCGTACTCTTGATCGTGATAAATACCCGGCATCTCAGCCGTTTCTCCGCCAATTAAAGCACATCCGTTTTCTTTGCACGCTTTAATCATCCCACCCAAAACATCTTCTGCAATACGTTGCGATAATTTTCCGGAAGCAAAATAATCTAAAAAAAATAACGGCTGGGCACCGCTAACAGCAATGTCGTTCACGCAATGATTCACCAAATCTTGTCCGATTGTATCGTGCTTGTCCATCATGAATGCGACCTTCAACTTCGTTCCAACACCGTCAACACTCGAAACAAGAACAGGATGTTTGTAATTTTCAAACTTTGCATCGTAGAAAGCGCCGAACAAACCGATATCGGAGAGAACAGATTTGGAAAAAGTAGATTTGACTTTAAGTTTGAGAGTGTCTATAAACTCATCACCGGCACTTATATCAACACCCGAGTTTTTGTATGTCTTAGACAAATTTATTTTTCATCCTTTGTTAATATTTTTTTAGTCGTTTGTTACAATTAAATAAAATGTTTTTTATTGATAAATGCAATTTGTTTGCAGAATAACCGATTTGTGAGTATATTTTCAATAAAAATTGTAATTATAATGAAATCAATTACCATAAGAGACACAAAAGAAAATATCCCAGTCGGAAAAATACTGTGTATAGGCAGGAATTACGCTGAACACGCAAAAGAAATGAAAGCGGATGTCCTGGAAACACCGGTAGTATTCATAAAACCCTCCACCGCAATTATTTTTGATGGTGAGGAAATCGTCATCCCGAAAATTTCCGACGATATGCATCACGAAGTTGAGTTAGTTGTTGCAATCGGCAAAAGCGGCAAGAACATCCCCGCATCCGAAGCTCATTCGCACATACTGGGCTATGCTATCGGTCTGGATATGACTTTGCGGGATGTTCAAAGCGACGCTAAGAAAAAAGGTTTACCTTGGACTGCAGCAAAAGGTTTTGATACTTCGGCTCCGGTTTCCGAAATCATACCCGCTAAACTGATTTCCGACCCTCACAATCTCACACTCATTTGTAGAGTAAACGGCGAGGTACGGCAACAATCATCAACGGATAAGATGATTTCCAGAATCGAAAAGTTAATTGAATACATTTCTACTATCTTCACACTCGAGCGAGGCGACCTGATTTTTACCGGAACTCCCGAGGGAGTCAGCCGCGTAGTCAACGGCGATATAATCGAAGCCGAATTAGTCGGTTTTGCTAAAATCATCCACCAAGTAAAATCAGCATATTAAGTTTCAATCTATCATATGAGAAAATTTATTCTATATTCGATGATACTTGTTTTCATTGTGATTATCATCGGTTACGGTTTTTTGAAATCCAGCTCAACCGAAAATAATCTACCCGCTTTGACTGTCCCGGAAACAAGTGTTGTCAATAAAATTTATGAGAAGTTCGAAAAATTAGAAACTGACCTAAAAGATTATATATGGCCGACTGACGCAAGCACGCGCATCACTTCTACATTTGCCGAGTACAGAAGTACCCATTTCCACGGC
>JAHJRJ010000211.1 GCA_018830765.1 Bacteroidota bacterium
CGGACTCGAACCGAGCTTTTTACACATGATGAAATTTATTATAGAGCAGAGCGACGGGGTTACGGCTGTTTCTAAATTTCTAAAAGATAAAACTATTACAAATTTTCAGGTAGATAAAGAAATCGAAGTAATTTATAATTTTATTAACACGGAAAAATACAAGCGTGTCGAGAATTCTGCTCTGAGAAATTCAATCGCGCCGAACGGTGAGAAAATTCTAGTACACACATCGAACTTCAGACCTGTAAAGCGAGTGCCCGACGTAATAAGAATTTTTAAAGAAGTGAGAAATAAAATCGACTCAAAATTAATACTGATAGGTGATGGTCCCGACCGTTCAGCCTGCGAACTGCTTTGCAGGGAATTGGACATTTGCAACGATGTAAAATTTTTAGGGAAACAAACCGACATCGTACCGCTTTTATCTCAATCAGATATCTTCTTGATGCCGAGTCAGTCGGAAAGTTTTGGTCTCTCCGCATTGGAAGCTATGGCTTGCGAAGTGCCGGTAATCTCGTCGAGTGTCGGCGGTTTACCTGAACTCCAAGTGCACGGCGAAACCGGCTACATCGCAGAAATCGGTGATATAGACAGGATGGCAAGATATTGCATCGACCTTCTTTCAAACGATACAAAACGCAAACGGTTTTCCGAAGCTGCGAGAAACCGTGCCGTTAATGCGTTCAATGAAGACAAGATCGTCAGAGAATATGAAAAATATTACAATAAAATTTTAAATTTTTAACTCAGGGTGTTCCGATGACGAAAACAGGAATGTGAGACCTTATAAAGAGGAAAATTGAATATTGTTGGCTTAAATCGCTTATTGTGCTCCTACTAACAAACCTAAAGGAAATGCTTTACAAATTTCAGAAATTTTAATCATATTTTCTCCAGCAATAATCTCATTAGTAAATATATTTACCCAATTAACTGGTGATTCTCCGGGTATATTTAAGATTGTATCTCCCCACACCTCATCACCGAGAGGAAGCTGGTTCGGAGATATTAACCCTGCATACCGACGCGGGACAACTGCGATGATCCAGTTGTTTCCTTCGTTTCTCGCAAATGCTAAAATATGATTTTTATGTCTGCCCGAAACACTTAAGGGAATATAATCACCGTTTTTAAATACATTTATAAATTTATTTCTCACTTCCAGCGATTTATATGTTATAAACATTTTTATTTTCCCATCGTGTTTATATATTAATAATTCATTGAGTAACGACATTAAATCTTTTTTTTCGCGCTCCTTGATTTCTACCAGGTATCTCTTTCGCAACTCAAAGTCTATGGGTCGCCTGTTATCCGGATCGACAAGATTCAAATCCCACAACTCGCTTCCCTGATAAAAATCCGGAACTCCCGGACATGTTATTTTTAATAACACCTGAGATATCGAATTTAAAACACCGTAATGAGCTACTTTTTTCTGAAATGGTATGAATTCATTCAAAAAGTAATTATCAGATTTTTTGTCTAAAATATTTTCAATAAAATTAATAAACCCATTTTCATATTCCTCATCAGGTTTCAACCAGGCAGTGTGGACTTTAGCTTCCCTGACGGATTTGATCATGTATTGCTTTATTCTTTCGACAAAATTCGGGTATTCATTCTCATCGAATGGAAATGCACCCACAAGTGTCTGATACAAAAAATATTCATCATTTGAATCCGGGACGGCTTTCCCTTTGATTGTTACTTTCTTGCTTTTATTGATTTTTGCCCATACTTTAACGCGGTTTTCCCATTCATTCGGAATTTCGGAAATGACATTAATTCTTGCTCGTATATCCTCACCTCTCTTTGTATCGTGAGTTGCCGTTGCATTCATTGCATGTGGCGACTGACGCGATCGTTTCTTACAAAAGTGATGATATTCAATCGGCGATACACCGAACCGGTTCGGACTTCCCCCGACTTCGTTAAGAGATATAAATTTATTGTAAATATACATAGCTGTATCTTCAAAACCCTTTGCCATCAATGGTCCGGATAACTGCTGGAACCTCATCACAAACTGCAACCAGCTTTCTTTATCTTCAGATGAGAGATTCGGATAAAATTCCAGAAGCAGAAACTTTTCGATAAAATTCAATTCAAGTAATAAGACAGGGTTTGTTTCAGCAGCTTTTCTCACTGTTTCAAGGACATAATATTTATCCTTATCATCCAGAGTATTGCTGTTAATGTAAGTTCGATAAACAGGGAATAACGCGAGTATCTCCACTAGAGCTCTTCTTATACCGTAAAGCGTAATATCGCGGACATAGCGGTCACGGCTCGAAATATTTTTTAAGAGATGAGCTAATCTGTCGATATCCCCTGCCATGTGTCTCCCGATGATCAGACGTTTTGTATCTGCAACCAGAATGTCATAAGGAATAATACGGCGTGTAAATTTAGAATAAATCTTATCAAACCGTTTATCGTTTTTTCTATCACAAAAAACTCCGTTCACGAAATTTAGAAAATCATAACCGGTTGTCCCCTGCACGGGCCAATCCGCAGGTAACTCTTCATCAGGATTTAATATTTTTTCCACAACGATATAATTATGACTTGCTGCTTCTTTTAACATGTTAAGATATTTAACAGGATTGTAAAGCCCGTCGATATGATCGATTCTTAAACCTGTGAATTTATTTTCTTTGAGCAGATTTAAAATTAACGTGTGAGTACCGCGAAAAACATTTTCATCTTCAATCCGCAATGATATCAGATGATTAATATTGAAAAATCTCCGGTAATTGATTTCTTCGGTGGCGACTTTCCAAAAAGATAATCGGAATAACTGATCGGAGAGCAATTCATCGAGGAGATTGAAACTTTCGGGCTTACCGGGTTCTCCGTTGAAATTGGTTATGCTTTCATCGATAAATTCCTTTACTTTCTGATTGGTGGAATACAATTCCCATAATATGCTTTTCGCAAAAGCCGATTGCTCTAATCTTTCTTTTTTTTCCTGTACAGCAGGTAAATTTCTTAAAATAAACAATACACCCTGAGATTTTAATAAATCCGGATGATCCTTCCCCAGTTTCTCCATTAATATTTTAAATTTTTGGGTAAAAAATTTCGGATAAGATTCAATTTTCAAGGGGAGACTTAATTCATAATAATTAACATTTAAACCGCTTTCGGTGTACCTTAATTTAATTTCTCCGCTTTCAAGACATTCACCGTAAAATTTTCCAAGAAAAGGTACAAGGATTTTGCCTTTCAGACTTTCATATGGATGATTCCATTCGATATCAAAATAATCATAAAACACGGAAGCAGTACCGTTTTCGATTACGTCCATCAGCATTTTATTCTCCGCATCGAATGCCATATGGTTTGGAACGATATCCTGAATCCAACCCATATTATACTTTTTGATCTCCAGATTTAGGTCATCGAAATCTTTCGGACTCCCCAATTCTGAATTTATCTGACGAGGATCAATCACATCATAGCCGTGTTTACTGGAATGTCGTGCTTTAAAAACCGGCGAGGCATAAATATCCGATATACTCAATTCGTTGAGGTATGAAATTAAACTTTCCGCGCGCTTAAAACCAAAATCCGGATTGAATTGAATTCTATAGGTCGCATTGGGTATTTTCATTATTCTATCTTAATATGCAGATGAGCGCCTAAATCCTTAAATAAATTTATCCACTTTTGAGAATTGATGTCACCCTTTTCGGCTTGAATATTTTTATTTTCCAAAAGGGTTTTACTTATTATAAAATAAATATTTTGAGCTTTCCACAGGTCTAACTGCAATCCAAGAGTTTCAAGCAACTGTATGGAATTAATTACTCGTTCCATTAAAGAGATATCATCATATTTTTCGCTAAGAATTTCCATCCGGGATATAATCCATTTACCCGCAACGTATTGAAGCCCTTCTTTATCGAGCTTAAATGAAAATTTATTTGTCTGTTCGATCAGGTCTTGAAGTTTCTCCAAATTCAAATTGCTATTGTGGAAATTTTTCTTTAAATCGCTATTGATAATATATTCGGCAGCCAGAGAGAACGGAGTTGGTATCGGATAACGGATTTCGTGAAGAAAATTCATAACCGCAAAATTTTCTTCATATATTTCTCTGAAGGATACCTCAATTTTATTAAGTGTATCGCTGAGAATTTCATTTGTTATTCTCCTTTGTTCTTCCTTAAACAAATGCCATAGCGAGTATCTATAGTTTCCGAAATGTTTCATCAATAATTGAATCACCTCAGTAATATTTCCTTTACCAAAAGAATCTGTAATTTCCCTCAACATTCTGTTATATTCCTGTTCATTAATAAAAATCCGGACACCCGCAGTTATATTGTGATCACCGAGATGAAGGGCTGCATAACTTATTGATTTTTCTTCCCAAGTTAGATCAGGGGAAATTTTAACTTTGCCGATCGCAAGCTTAAATTTACCGGATTCCTTTTTTGTGTATGCTTCACTTTCTACAGTGTAAGAATATAAAGGTTTATTATTGATGTTCTCGATAAATATCGAAGAAATGCCATAGTGTGCCGCAACACGGAGTAAATCCACCTTTGCCGGTTCAACGAAATTTTCATAAACTCTTGCACCGTTTTCATAAATATTACTTGGAGCTGCAGCCAATTTTTTAAGAAATTCATCTTCAAACGGAACATTAAACAAATCTTCGGCAAAGTGTATCGCCTTTGCAGCATACTGCATAACCTGTGTAGTCTCGATCCCGGAAATCTCGTTAAAAAACCATCCACAGCTTGTGTACATCAACATACAGTTATGCTGCATATTTAAAAGCTTGAGTACTTTTATGTTCTCGTCTGGTGAAAGTTTTTGTTTTGAATATTTATCCAAAAAATTTCTTATGTTATCAATAGATCTGTCCTGGAGAACCTCGATATATTCATTTCTTGCCTGCCAGGGGTCTTTCAGATATTTAGTGGCTTCCTGTTCAAATAAAGGAACCAATTTATCCCTCAGATAATCGAATGTTTCCCTAAGCGGTTTCCTCCAAGCCTGGGTCCATCCCTGGGGTGCGCCGGCATTGCAGCCACAGTTTTCG
This sequence comes from Bacteroidota bacterium, assembly GCA_018830765.1. GTDB lineage: Bacteria > Bacteroidota > Ignavibacteria > UBA10030 > BY39 > JAHJRJ01. Next base: position 5,060 of record JAHJRJ010000211.1, read on the forward strand.
CGCCAGCGCTCAATTCCATGAAAACAGCTCCAAGAAGTATTTTCTGATATTTCAACTAGATCCTCAGGTGGATGTTTTTCAAGATATTCCCCGTAATTCGTAAGTTTGGCAGCACCATCCTGTTGTATATAATGGAGACAATAAGACAATGCCATTTCACCGTATTTATGATGATGCCCGTATGATTCTCCGTCGGTTGCTACTTGAACAAGTTGGGGATAATTTCTAGAATCAGAAAATACACCAAGTAATCTTTTTGCAAAAGATTCACCATCATTCAGGAGTCCACCGAATGCAATATCCTGAGAAATGGGACCATCGTAAAAAAATAACGTAATTGACTTACCAGAAGGTAAATAGCATATGTATGGCTTTTTGGGATCGATAGTATTTTTTACGTCATGCCAGCGTCCCCCCTTGGCAATATGTTTTGTTCTTTTTGCCTGATTAGGAGCCAGAATGGTGAACTTTATATTTTGTCCGGCAAGTATTTCAAGTGTTTCAAGATCAACCGCCGCTTCCGGCAGCCACATACCTTCAGGTTCCCTTTTGAATCTTTTTATAAAATCTTTTATTCCCCAATATACCTGAGTGAATTTATCCTGCCGATTAGCCAGCGGCATAATCATGTGATTATAAACCTGTGCGATCGCCGACCCATGTCCGGAATAATTCTGCCGGCTTAACTTATCGGCTTCGAGGATTGCCTCATATATTTCGGGTTTTTGCTTTTCCATCCATAAAAGCAAGGTAGGACCGATGTTAAAGCTTATTTTCGAATAATTATTAATTATGTCTATGATTTTATCATTCGCATCAATAATTCGCGATGCCGTGTTCGGTGCATAACATTCAGCCGTTATACGTTCATTCCAGTCATGATAAGGATAAGCTGAATCCTGAACCTCTACTTCGTCAAGCCCTGCATTTTCTCTCGGGGGTTGATAGAAATGACCGTGTATACATATATATTTTTCCATAGTTTACTCTCTTACGAACAAAACTGATGTGTATGGGGATAACGATATTTCATCACCGGTGTTGATATGGTCAGCAATTAGACTTCCAGGACCATTCCATTTCTCTTCTGAAGAATCCAAACCTTTTTTCCACTTACCGAGAGATAATTCAACAATTATTTTTGATATATTTTGACTCAAATTCATAATTAATAAAATTTCTGATTTTTCGTACCAGCGATGTAATAATACAACTTTATTTTCTTCAAATCCAGAAACATCTGCATTTTCCTTTTTTAGATAATATAAAGCCGGGATTTCTCCTCTTAAACGAAGCAAGTTCTTATAGTACTCCAGCATTATTTTATGATAAGACTGACTCCGTTTTTCCCAATTTAATTTCGATTTCAAAAAAGTATCAATACTTTGCGGATCAGGAGGTTCTCCTTCCCAATTAAATGATTGGAATTCATCTTTTCGTCCTTTGCGGACTGCTTCAATGAGATCATGGTCGTTATGACTTACAAAATACAGGAATGGCGTATTTTCGGCATACTCTTCGCCCATAAACAGCATCGGAATAAAAGGGGGAAATATATATGCCGCAGCAGCTAATTTTAATGCTTCAAAATTAACGAGCACCGATAACCGTTCCCCGAGCATTCTGTTTCCAACCTGATCATGCGTTTGAGAGGAAACAATAAATTTTTCGCCAGGTTGGTCAATTGCTGAAACCCCATGTTGTCTTTTTCTGAATTTGGAATATTGACCTGTTAATGAATACCCATCCCTATAACATCTCACAATATCTTTTACATCACCGTAGTCCGCATAGTAACCCTTAGTCTCTCCCGTAAGCAGTGTATGAATACAATGATGTAAGTCGTCGCACCATTGCGAATCTATTCCGTATCCGCCTGATTCATAGGGTTTAATTATTTTTGTATCGTTTAGATTACTTTCTGCTATTATATAACACTTTTTATTCAGCTCTTCCGATAACGATGCGACATTTTCAGTAAGTTCCCTGAGAAACGGATGTGCACTCACGTCAAATATCGCGTGAACTGCATCAAGCCGTAAACCATCTACATGGTAATGAGTGAACCAGTGGACAGCATTCTGTATAAAAAATTTTCTTACTTCATCGGAATGCGGACCATCGTAATTAATTGCCTCTCCCCAATGTGTTTTATATTTGTTGGTAAAAAAAGGACCAAATTCAGCGAAATAATTTCCTTCCGGGCCAAGGTGATTGTAAACTACATCCAATATCACCGCGATTCCTTTTTTATGGCATTCATTAATTAATTTCTTAAATCCATCAGGACCACCGTATGAATTTTGAACTGCAAAAGGTTGAACACTATCGTAACCCCAGTTTCTGTCACCCGGAAATTGGGCTACCGGCATAAGAGAAAGTGTGTTTACTCCGATTTCTTTTATTTTGTCGAGGCGCGGAATAATTTCTTCAAAAGTACCTCCATATGTAAATGTTCCGACGTGTAATTCGTACATTATCATTTTTGAAAGTTCTATTCCGTTCCAGCCATGATCTTCCCACTTAAAGGTGCTGTGATCAATGATTTGTGAGGGTTGATGAACTCCATTCGGTTGATAATGAGATGCCGGATCCGGCCTCGATTTTTCACCATTAAGCTTAAAAAAATATTGTGTATCTGGATTGATATTATCAGTAACAGTTTTCCAATAACCGGATTGGATCGGGGTTAAGGAAATAATTTTTTTATGCGGGTGAACAATTTCCAAATCCACTTTATTTAAAACTGGTGCCCAAACTATAAACTCACATTTCCCATCACCCAGGTAATTCGGACCAATTTTCATTAATTACTTCCCCACATTCTTGAAAAACATTACACTAAGAGGCGGAAGAGTGATAGAAATTGAGTTATACCTGCCTTGAACGGCAACGGGAGCCGCTTCCACACCGCCAAAATTTCCTTGTCCGCTACCTGCATATATCCATGAATCACTATTCAATACTTCAGTCCAGAATCCACCTCTCGGAACACCGACGCGGTAGTTATGACGCGGAACTGGCGTTAAATTACACACTATCAGAATTATATCATCATTACTACTCCCTCTTCTAATAAAACTCATGATACTATTTTCCCAATCATGAAAATCGATCCACTCAAAACTACTGTTATCAAAGTCTCTTTCGTAAAGTACCGGCTCATTACGGTAAAAATGATTCAAATCTTTCAGCCACTTTTGCAGTCCGCCGTGGAACGGATATTGAAGCACATGCCATTCCAGGCTTTCTTCATGATTCCATTCCTTCCGTTGTCCGATCTCGTTTCCCATAAATAAAAGTTTTTTCCCGGGGTGGCCGTACATATATCCGAACAATAGACGCACGTTGGCATAGCGTTGCCATTCGTTACCAGGCATTTTACCTACAAGCGATCCTTTGCCGTGCACAACATCATCGTGTGAGATTGAGAGAACAAAATTTTCAAAGAAAGCATACCAGATACTGAAAGTCAGATTGTTGTGATTATATTTTCTGAAAATCGGATCCTTTGAAAAATAATCGAGTGTATCATTCATCCACCCCATATTCCACTTCATACCGAAACCGAGTCCCCCCACATAATTGGGACGGGAAACCATAGGCCATGCAGTGGACTCTTCGGCAAATGTTTGCACGTCAGGAAATTCCTTGTAGATTGACTCATTAAGTTTTTTCAGAAAGGAAATCGCCTCCAAATTTTCTCTTCCGCCGAAGACATTAGGAATCCATTCTCCCTCTTTTCTCGAATAATCAAGATAAAGCATAGATGCAACTGCATCTACCCTTAACCCATCCACATGATACATTTCCAGCCAGAACATAGCGCTGCTTAAAAGGAAAGTCCTTACTTCATTCCTGTTGTAATTAAATATGTAGCTGTTCCAATCGGGATGATATCCCTTTTTCGGGTCCTGATGTTCGTAAAGATAAGTTCCATCAAAATAACTAAGTCCATACTCATCGCTAGGGAAATGACTTGGAACCCAATCGAGGATTACGCCAATGCCATTTTGATGTAGATAATCTATTAAATACATAAAATCTTGTGGAGTTCCGTATCTGCTTGTCGGGGCAAAATAACCCAGGCATTGATATCCCCATGAACCGTAAAACGGATGTTCCATTAGGGGCAAAAACTCCACATGAGTAAATCCCATGTCTTTTACATAATCAGCCAACAGAGGTGCCATCTCACGATAAGTAAGCGATCTGTTCCCTTCTTCAGGTACTCTTCGCCAAGAACCAAAATGAACTTCATATATTGAATATGGTCCGTTGAGTGAATTCTTTTTATGTCGATTATTCATCCATTCCAGATCGCCCCATTCGTAATATAAATCCCACACTACAGAAGCAGTTTTCGGTGATATTTCCCAATAATTAGCATGTGGATCACCCTTCGTAACCTGATAATTATTATCGTTCGATACGATTCGATATTTATATAAAGTTCCTGATGCGAGACCTGGTATAAATGTTTCCCAAATACCTGAGTCATCCCATCGGACATTCATCAGATTGGCGTCATTATTCCATCCGTTGAAATCACCGACGACCGAAACTTTTTTGGCGTTTGGAGCCCAAACTGCAAAGTGCGTTCCTTCTACACCGTTGACTATAACATGGTGAGCACCTAATTTTTCATATATCTTAGCATGATTGCCTTGTTTAAATAAATATATATCCAATTCAGTCAAGAGTGTTTGTTCGTGTTTTTTAAATTTTGTGTTTTTTCTTTTTTTCATCAATCAATCCGCAATTAGTTGTGTGATAGCGTGAATCGGCATACTCACCCATTCCGGACGGTTATTAAGTTCATATGCGACTTCATATATAGCCTTTTCTAAAATATATGCATCGAGCATCATTTTTAGTTCATCTTTTTCTTTAGGCATAAATGGAGCTTCATTTACGATATTCAGATACGTATTAATAAAAACGCCGGTGGTAACCTGGTACCAAAGGTCTGCCCAAATTTTTAGACTCTGAATATTTTCCGGTGATAAAGTTTTGTTGGTCATTAATGCAGTATAAGCCGCATAATGAAATGAACGAACCATACCTGCAATATCTCTTAAGGCAGACCTTTTTAGCCGTCTCTCACTTATTGAGCGTGCCGGCTCACCTTCAAAATCGATAATTACAAAATCATTACCAGTGAACAATACCTGACCTAGATGATAATCACCATGAATTCGAATTTTCATTGCGGATATTTTCTTCAGCACATCTTCTAATATGCTGAACGTATTCACTGTTTATCATAGCGTTCAATTTTCCTGAATCTTGTGCGCCGCAAAACGAAAAAACAATAGAACTGTGCCTGCGCATATCATCTTGGCGTACAAGACTACAAATCCGTTAGCTAACGGACTAACCGAGCCGAGAGAACATCCCTGTCGTCAGGATCCTGTATATAATGGACTGGTCCCAAACACCCCTTCGGCAAGCTCAGGGCAAGCTTTACCGGGCTTGAGCTGTCAGCTCATTGTAGCTCGACAGACTATCCCAGATGTTTCACCCCGATGTATCGGGGTTTCATCGGTCTACGAACATAATGTCCCCCTACGGGGTCGTAGAATCTGACCGAAAAGTCAAACCGAAGGCTGTCACAGCTTGTCCCGCTATTAGTGGGAAACCATTTTTTGTGTCATCGTATGCCCGCCAGCCATCTGAGTCTGTTGCAGAAGTCTTGCAACGTCATGCTGAACTTGTCCCGCTTTACGGGATCTCCCGCTTTCTGGATTCCGCCTCAATAGCGGGATTCTGAGAAGCGGAACCGTACAGCGGGATTTCAGCATCTAAAATTATTCTGTTTTTAGACCCCGATCCCGATTTTATCGGGACGGGGTGGCGTATTCTGAGTTGTGCAACAGACTCATCTGTCGGGCTGGGACGATGACACCCAAGTTTATGTATGTATCATTCCGAACAAAATTGTTATATTAAAATTTTTATACTAAAGAACGCATTTCGCGTCGCAGCAGGTATCCAGTATGGGATTCCTTCTTCTACATAACCTCCCGCTTCATAAAATCTGTTCAATAAATTATTACCTACTAAACTCAATTCGATATCCGAATTACCAAGAAATTTTTCTAACCTGTAAGCTATCATTCCGTTTACAACCGAGTAAGGTGCCAGCGATTTTTCGTTATTTTGCGTGTTATCCAAATACATTTTTCCTAAACTTTGCAAATGAACAGTCGCCAGTAATCCGCCATACATGTAGGATACTCTAAGATTTGAAATATACTTTGGAAAACCTCCTAAAACTTTATTATCATAAACCAGAGGAGCAGTAGTGGGCGGCGTTGTATTCCAATTCGTCACAACATACTCTGTGTGCTTGATGAATCTATCGTCATTGATAGAGAAATTTCCGTCAAACCTGAAATTTTCCAAAAGTTTTATACCTGCTGCAAGTTCAACGCCGCGATGAACTGTCCTGTCGGCATTTCCCGATATCGGAACTCCGTTATCGTCAATCTGTCCGGTCGGGATTATTTCATTCCTGAAATCCATCCAATAGAGATTGAGCTTGAAATTTAGATCTTCGGTTCTGTAAGCGGAACCGATTTCATAATTCATTAATTGCTCAGGTTTCAATTCTTTGCCTACGTAACTAAACACATCTCCATCTTTAATGAAATTCTTGGGAAGATTTACCGGACTAATCCAATAATCTTGCGGGTTATAAATATCCTTGAAAGCCGGTTCTCTTTTCGCCATCGAGACATTTACGAAGGCGCTCAAGTTTTCAGTCAGGTTGTAATTAGCACCTGCTCTGGGTGTGACAAAAGTGTAGTTTCTCGAAAATTCAACTTTGTACCTTTTCTCATCTATCAGCTTTATGTTGTGATAACGAATTTGTAAATCTCCCATCAACGATAATTCGGGAGTTAATCTATATAGTTCGTGTATATATGCGGTAATGGAAGTTTTCGGGACGACATAATCGTAGTATCTCCAATCAGGTTTTATGTTGGATGGTAATAGATTCGCCCAAACGACTTCCCCGTAATGATGCCCTTTATGAAAACGGTACTCCCCTCCTGCAACAAACTCACCGTCTGCGTGCTTCCAAGTTATTCGCGGCTGCCA
>JAHJRJ010000033.1 GCA_018830765.1 Bacteroidota bacterium
ACTTCCTGCTTCGAGCGTGTCTTGGATATGCAGGTTAAAAGAATCGTCAGGGGCTAATACAGAAGCAATACCACCTTGCGCGTAGTTTGTGTTCGATTCCGCTTTTGCCTTTTTGGTGATTATGGCAACCTTCCCAAATTCGGCTACATACAACGCGTAAGACAATCCGGCAATTCCACTCCCTATTACGAGGTAATCGGTTTTAATTTCCATAAGCTACTTTGAGAAATTTTTGAAGCATGTTTCAAACTGTTCAATAACAAAATCAACTTCCTTAAAAGATAAAATCAAAGGAGGAAGCAAGCGTATCACGTTCGTGTTAGTGCAATTAACAAGGACTTTATGCTCAAGCATTTCGTGAACAATCTTCTCACAGTCCGTTTGTAATTCAATACCGAGCATCATTCCTCTTCCTCTAACATCTCGAATCAAGCCCGGATATTTCGCTTTCAGGGAAATTAATTTTTCTTTTAAATAATTTCCGGTAACTATAGCGTTATCTATAACACCACGTTCCATAATTTCTTTGATAGTTTCGATACCTGCCGCACACGCTACAGGATTACCGCCGAATGTGGTTCCGTGTGTTCCGTAAGTGAATACATCGGCAACTTTTTCATTCCCCAAAAAGGCACCCAAAGGTAAACCACCTCCTAAAGGTTTTGCCACAACAACGATATCAGGAACAATATTCAAATGCTCAAAAGCGAAGAACTTACCTGTTCTGCCTAATCCCGATTGTATCTCATCAGCTATCAGTAAAAATCCAAATTTATTTCTTAATTCATTTATCGTTTCAACAAAATCTATACTCGCCTCGTTAATTCCGCCTTCACCTTGAATAAATTCCAAAACGATTGCCAAAGTTGTTTCGTTTACTTTTGAGACAAGCTCAGAGCAATCGTTGTAAGTGCAAAAAGAAGTTCCTTGCAAGAAAGGCTCGTAACCGTTGCGATATTTTTCTCTGCCTGTAATGGACAAGGCGCCGAACGTTCTGCCGTGAAATGAGCCGTGGAACGATATAATCTCCGATTTAGATTTATCCTTTCCCCATTTGCGAGCGAGTTTTAATGCACCTTCCATCGCCTCGGTTCCGCTGTTTGAGAAAAATATTTTATTGAATTTTGAATACTTAATCAGTAATTCTGCTAATTCTATCTGTGGAGTTTGCAAGAAAAGATTGGAAAGATGAATGTATTTCTCTATTTGATTTTTGATTGCTTGATTTACTTTCGGATGGTTATAACCAAGAGAATTAACTGCTAACCCACCGAATATATCGAGATACCGAACGCCGGATTTTGTGATTAGGTAGCATCCTTCTCCCTTTTCGATTTCGAGATTTAAACGTTTGTATGTTTTGAAAAAATATTTTTCTTCGAGTTCTTTAAGACTCATTCGATTTTTCAGCTAATTTATTTAAAATATTGTGTATGAATTTTACGTTAGTTTCGAGTTTTAATAAATTTTCATCGTTATGAATAATGAAATCAGCTTTGGAAATTTTTATTTCGGGTGGCATTTGAGACTTTAACCGGCTTAAAACATTTGCACTTTTTGTGTTATCCCGGTTCATCACTCGCTTTATACATAGCTCTTCGGGTGCATAAACAACAATAACATAATCAAGAATCTCATTTACTTTCGATTCGTAAATGAGAGCAGCTTCTAAAAATATTAGTTGCGTCTTATGTTTTCCCTCAAGCTTTTTGAAAATGTTTTGAATATGCTTAATTACATTCGGGTGGATAATATTTTCAAGATTTGATTTAAGTGTTTCGTCGTTGAAAATTAATTTTGCTAATTTTTTTCTATCAACACATCCTTCAGAAAGATAAATATCTTCACCGAATTCTTTTTTAACTCTTTTTTTTACTTCCTCGTCAGTATCAAGAATATCTTTAGCGAGGTTGTCGGCATAAATTACTTTTGAACCGAGTTTTTCAATAATTTTGCAGATTTCAGATTTCCCGCTGCCTATGCCGCCAGTTATTCCGATTTTGAGCATATTATTTTGCGTACGATACTGCACGACGTTCGCGAATAATTGTTACTTTAATCTGTCCCGGATACTCAAGCTCCGCTTCAATTTTCTTTGCAATGTCATGGGCAAGTTGGTCGGCTCTTGCGTCGTCTATTTTTTCGGGTTCGACCATAACTCTTATCTCGCGGCCTGCTTGTATTGCATACGATTTGGATACGCCTTCGAAAGATTGGGCAACTGATTCGAGTTTTTCAAGACGCTTGAGATACCCTTCAACAGATTCACGCCTTGCGCCGGGCCTAGCTCCGCTTATTGCATCTGCGGCTTGTACGAGAGCCGAGATGGGCGATTCCATCGGCATATCATCGTGGTGTGAACCGATGACGTTGACCACCAACGAATGCTCGTTATATTTCTTTGCAAACTCATAACCGATTAAAGCATGCGGTCCGTCAGCGGTTTTATCTACTGTTTTACCGATGTCGTGCAGCAGAGCTGCTCTGCGCGCTAACGTTGTATCTAAACCAAGCTCGGCAGCCATTAGTCCAGTCAAGTGTGCAACTTCAATACTATGAGAAAGAAGATTTTGTCCATACGACGACCTGTATTTCATCTTACCTACACATTTGATTATTTCGGGATGTCCACCGTGTAAACCTAACTCCATAAGAACGTTTTCACCGGAGCGTAAAATTTCATCCTCCACCTCCGCTCGGACTTTTTCAACAACTTCTTCGATTCTTGTCGGATGTATTCTACCGTCAGTCATCAGCTTCTCTAAAGCAATCTTCGCAACTTCACGCCTGATAGGGTCGAAAGCCGAAAGAATAACAGCTTCGGGAGTGTCGTCTACAATCACATCTACTCCGGTTACCGCCTCGAAAGCCCTGATATTTCTTCCTTCCCTGCCAATAATTCTTCCCTTCATCTCGTCGCTTTGGATGTTTAATACACTAACAGTAGATTCGACTGAGTAATCGGCAGCAAAACGTTGTATTGCTTGGATTATGATTTTTTGAGCTTCTTTTTTCTCCTCCAGTTTAGTTTGGTCGCGTATAGCTTTTAATTGTGAGGCAGACTCGTTTTTAGTTTCTTGTAAAAGATTGTCCAACAACAATTTTTTAGCCTCTTCGGGAGTCATTCCAGCGATACGCATAAGGCGCGTATTTTGTTCGTGAAGCAATCTATTTAATTCTTGAGCTTTTTCTTGGACTACTTTTGTCTTCGCATCAAGTTCCTTTTTGAGTGCGATATAATCTTGCTCTTTTTTATTGATTATATCAACTTTTTTATCGAAGTTTTCTTCGCGCTGATTGAGTTGTTTTTCATATGCTATTAACTTATTGCGTTTTTGATTTACTTCGTTATCATAGTCCTGTTTCTTTTTATACCACTCGTCTTTTATCTCAATCAGTTTTTCTTTTTTTGTAGCAGCTGCTTCCTTCTCGGCGTTTTGAATAATCTGCTTAGCACGATCTTCGGCGCTCGTAATTTTATTTTGACCACTTCTGTTGCTGAAATACCATCCTAAAAAGAAAGTCAAACCGGCGATTACAACAACCATCGGAATAAGTATGTATATATCAAAATCAAACATATAACCTCCAATATTACTAATAATTTTCAATAATTAATTGATGTTATGCAAACAGCTACAAGAATGTTTTTTTTACCAATTTACTACGAACTCATCCCCCGGGGTTTGGCTTAAACGTTGATAGGGGGTTGAGTTATAATAATAAATATGCGTAACATCAGTAATTAAATAAAAAAGCCACACGCAACAATAGATCAAAGGTATTGAAAGAACCTCTTTCATATACAGTGGGTGCCTGCCAGAACGTTTCTTACTTCCACTGCAGCATATTAGATTTTACTCTGATGCCGACCCTTAAGGGTTGAGGCCTGTAATACGACGTTCCTGAGTCAAGCTCCCTATTAAAGTTACTTGTCAGGTTCTTTAATAAAGTTGACTATGGTTGACGGTGTGGCTTTAAAAAAAATATTATTATTTAAAAGAACAACGGAGACGACGATTCATTCTGGTGTTGAGTCAACATTACTCAAGTATCTTGTCAAGGTATTCATTCATTTTATTAATCTCGAGATGTGCGTGAGCCAACACTTTTTGGTTATTTTCACGTTCCTTGAATAGATCTTCGGTAATGTTTAAGGCGGACAAAACAGCTACTGTCAAAGGTGGTTGTTCGGGAATTTTGTTATGTATAGTATTGATCATCTCGTCAACATAACTTGCGACTTTTTTAGTCAAATCATCGCTTTCGCCTCGCAGCGGATACTCTGTCCCGAAAATTTTAACCCGTATACTTTTTCCTTCTGTTGCCATGTCTGTTCCTTCAATCTAGTAAATTTTTATTCTCATCACCAATACCTGATTCCGTTCTCATAGTCAATTATTTATTTATATATGCGAATTGATTTTTGCGATCAGTTCGCTAATTCGTTTTTTTAATACTTCTTTTTCTTGCGGTGAAAAGGAGTTATCACCTGAGCTGGCTATCCGTGCAAATTCAGCTCGAAGCTGTGCAATTTCCTGTTCTCTGGAAGCCAATACCATTTTTACTTCTTCGTACTTCTGCTTTAAGTCTTGATTCTCTGATTTTAGTACTTGATTTTCTTCTTTAACTACAAAGATAATTTCGGAAGCCTTCCGAATTTTTTCCCAAAGGCTTTTTATCTCGACTTCGATATCTTTGCCTTCGATACTATCTTTTATGTTTGTACTAAGATGTTGGTAATCCAAGTGAAACTCCTAATGGTTTTTATTTCCTTATTTCTGCACCGTGCTTAGAGTTCATTCCGTTAATTATTTTTTCAATCACAACCTCAACTTCTTCGTCAGTTAAGGTTTTTTCTTCAGATAAAAATTTAATTGTGAAAGCAAAACTCTTTTTATTTTTATCTATTTGATTTCCTGTATAAAGGTCGAACAATTCTACAGATTTTACAAGACCACCACCTAACGATTTTATCGTTTCGCTTAATTCTGCAAAAGATATATTTGCTTCAACGACAAATGCCAGATCACGTATTACCGACGGAAACGTTGGTAACGACTTGTACTTTTTATCCGATTGATATAATTGCTTTAATCTATCAACACTAAGTTCGGCTACATATACATCTTGTTCTATGCTATACTTTTTTAGAATTTCGTCATTGATTTTTCCTAAATATCCGACTTCAATGTTCTGAATTTCTATAGAAATAGCCGAATCAACTAAAGCTTTAGTAGCATGATATGGAATAAATTTATATTTGTCAAGTAAAATCTTTAAAAATATATCTTCTATTACTCCTTTTATGTCAAAAATATCAGATTTCCGTTCATGAACCGACCAATTCAGGAAATCTGACTGGCCACATTTCACCAGTATCAACCTCTCCTCTTCCGAGTATCCTGTTACTAGTGTTGACATTTCAGTTTCATCAACCGAAAAGTAAACTCGTCCGATTTCAAATAGATTTAAATTCTTTTCTTGACGATTGATGTTGTTTCTAACTATTTCCAACATCGAGGGAATCAGACTTGTGCGCATTGCATTCATCTCACGACTTAGAGGATTTTTCAGTATGACTACATTCTCGCTTGTGAGCGACGCAACTTCTTGACTCAGTAAACTATTTGTAATTACCTCGTTGAAACCGCGCCCTGCTAACCATTGTCTTAATTCATCATTAAATTCGATTTTAGGAGTTTGTGAAGAGAATTTTATGTAAGAGGTTGTTTTCGTTTCGATTCGGTCATAACCATAAAGACGAGCAACTTCTTCGATAACATCTATCTCTCTTTCGATATCAGGCCTAAACGTTGGTACTTCATATAATAAAACAGAATCCTTATCTTTTTTCTTTAAGATATTTTTAAGTTGAATTCCGATTCTGCCTAATAAACTTTTAACTTCTTCTGAAGATAAATTAGTCCCTAAAATAGAATTGACTTTCGACAATCTAACTTTAATTTTAACAGGTTTAAATTTTTTAGGATAAACATCGAGGACACCTTTTAAAATTTTTCCTCCTGCAATTTTAGAAATCAATTGTGTACAACGATCGAGTGCGTAAACGGTAATATTCGGGTCTGCTCCCCTCTCGAATCGTTGTGAAGCATTAGTATTCAACCCAATATATTTGGAAGACCTTCTAATGTTACTCGGATTGAAATAAGCGCTTTCGATTAAAATATTTTGAGTCGATTCGGATATTTCTGAATTTAAACCACCCATTACGCCGGCGATTGCGACGGGCTTTTCTGCATCACAGATTAAGAGTGTATTTTCTTTTAATTCCCTCCCTTTTTCATCGAGCGTTGTAAAATACTCCCCGTCTGATGCAGTCCGAACAATAATTGTGTGAGACTCTAATTTATCATAATCAAAAGCATGAAGCGGATGACCTGTTTCCATTAAAACATAATTAGTTACATCAACCACATTATTGATTGGTCGAATGCCGACTGCTGATAATCTGTTTTGCAGCCATTTTGGTGAAGGTCCGATTTTTATATTTTTTATGACACGCGCCGAATATCGAGGACAATTATTAGAATCTTTTATAACTACACTTGCGTTTTTCGAAACGAGTTCCTTATCTTCCTTGAACTTAATTGACGGTACCATCAGTTGCTTTTTCAATAAAGCAGCAACTTCGCGAGCAATTCCGATATGGCTCAAACAATCGGGACGATTAGGTGTAATGCCCACCTCAAACACAACATCATTCAGACCCAAAAAATCAGCAAAAGCTTGACCTATTTGTGTATCATTTCCTAAAATATAAATTCCATCTTTGTCTTCACCGATATCCAGTTCATACTCCGAACATATCATTCCATTCGACTCCACGCCGCGTATTTTGGCTTTAGTCAGAGTAAACGGTTTGCCTTCCGGGTCGTGTTGATTTTTAGGGATTGTAGCTCCGACAAGTCCGACCACCACATGCTGCCCCACAGCAACATTCGGAGCACCACAAACTATTTTAAGATTTTGTGCGACGATATCAACATCGCAAACGGTTAGTTTATCTGCATTCGGATGTTTGGGAACACCCAGGACTTTACCGATGACAAAATTTTTGTATTTCTCACCGAGATATTCGATACTTTCAACTTCTAAACCGGCATTAGTTAGTTTTACTGCTAATTTATCGGGTGGAAGATTTATTTTTACGTATTGGTTTAACCAGTTTAATGAAATTTTCATTTTCGTAGTCTAAAATTGTTTTAAGAAACGAACGTCGTTGTCGAATAGAATTCTAATATCGTCAATTCCGTAACGGAGCATCGTTATTCGCTCAATGCCCATACCAAAAGCATATCCGCTGAGTTTTTCGGAATCGTAACCGACGAATTTGTAAACATTTGGGTCAACCATTCCACAACCCAAAATTTCCAGCCAGCCACTTTGTTTACACACTCTGCAACCTTTACCGCTGCATAAGAAGCAAGTTATATCCATTTCTGCACTCGGCTCCGTAAACGGAAAGAAACTTGGCCTGAATCGAAATTTAATAGAACTACTATAAAATTGCTTAGCGAAGGCAACGAGTGTTCCTTTAAGCTCGCTGAAAGTAACTCCTTCGTCAATATATAACCCTTCGACTTGGTGGAACAGGCAATAACTGCGGGCGCTGATTGCTTCGTTGCGGTAAACCCTGCCCGGCACAATAACTCTTACTGGCGGCTTTTGGGTTTCCATTACACGGATTTGGACTGGCGATGTGTGTGTTCGCAGCAATACGTTTTCAGAGATGAAAAAAGTATCCTGCATATCGCGAGCAGGATGGTCGGGCGGAAAATTAAGCGCTTCAAAATTATGATAGTCGTCTTCGATTTCAGGACCAAATACTACATCGAAGCCCATTCTAAAAAAAATATTTTTGATTTCGTTTAAGGTTTGGGTGATCGGGTGAAGCGAACCTATCCACCTTCGCCTGCCCGGAAGTGTAAGATCAACAATTTTAGTTTCAACATTCACAGACATTTCTAACAGTACTTTTCTCTCGTCGAAAAGTCTTTGTGTATTCGACCTGAGCTCATTCAGCGCTTTTCCGACGACGGGGCGCTCTTCGGGGGATACGTTTTTCAGCGTATCAAAAAGTTCGGCAATCGAACCTTTGCGTGCTAAGTATTTAATTCGGAACGATTCAAGGTCGGTTAAGGATTTACAATTAGCAATTTCTACCTCGGTTAATTTTTTCAGTTCTTCAATTTTTTCTTTCATCGAAATTCCGGGTTATTAAAAAATAATATCTTCCCACTTTCATTTCTACTACGTGTAGAAAATTTCCGTTTCAACGGAATGTTGAGAATGGGAAGATATTTTTATGCAGTTGCAAATTTGACAACTTCTGCAAAAGCATCTGGGTTTCTCGCTGCCATATCTGCTAAAAGTTTTCGATTGATTTCTATCTTATTCTTGTTGAGTCCATCAATCAATCTTGAGTATGTAGTTCCGTGTAAGCGGGCTGCCGCATTGATACGGGCAATCCACAGTTGACGAAACTCTCTCTTCTTTAAGCGCCTATCACGGTAAGCATGTTGACCTGCTTTGTCAATATGATGCTTTGCTACCGTAAGGACTTTACTTCTCGCACCCCAATAACCTTTCGCGCGGGAAAGAATCCGTTTGCGACGGCGATGGGAGGCAACTTTGTTCTGCGAACGTGGCATAGTTGCTCTTAACTCCTTTCAGTTTATTGTTTATTAGTTATGTAAAAGCATTTTAATGCGTTTCGTTTCCTGAGTAGAAACCAACGTAGCTTTCCTCAAATTACGCTTGCGCTTTTTGGTTTTTGAAGTCAGTATGTGACTTTTGTAAGCTTTTCTACGTTTAACTTTGCCGGTACCGGTGATTTTAAAACGTTTTTTTGCACTGGAATCGGATTTCATTTTGGGCATTATATACCTCTGTTATTATGGTTACTTAGTTTCTTCTGTTTTAGGTTTTGTCGAAGACTTTTTCTTAGTCGCTTTATCGGCAGCTAAAATCATAATCATATGCTTGCCTTCTAATTTTGCCGGTTGCTCGATTTTTGCAACTTCTGCAACTTTTTCTGCCAATCGTGTTAAAAGTTCTTCGCCATGCTCTTTATAAGTTATCTCACGACCTTTAAAAACTACTGTTGCTTTTACTTTGTTACCTGCTTCTAAAAAAGCTTTTGCGTGCCGGGCTTTAAACTCAAAATCGTGAACATCTGTGTTCGGATGAAACCGTATTTCCTTCATCACCACTACTTGTTGATGTTTACGCTGAATTTTTTCTTTCTTGGTCAACTCATATTTATACTTCCCGATATCCATCAGCTTACAGACAGGCGGGGTTGCATTCGGTACTATTTCGATCAAATCGAGCCCTCTGTCCATCGCGAATCTAATCCCTTCTTGAGGCGATACAATTCCGAGTTGTTGACCTGTCTCGTCAATAAGACGTATTTTGGGAACACGAATTTCTTCGTTTACGCGCGGCGTATTTTGATCCTTGATATTTTATCTCCTATGATGTTATTTTTTTGTTTTCTATCTCTTCGGTTACCGATTTAATAAATTCATTCAATGGCTGCGAACCTAAATCACCTTTCTTGTGGCGACGTATTGAGACACTATTCGAGTTCTTTTCTTTGTCACCGACGATCAACATATACGGGACTTTCTTCAATTCGTGTTCGCGAATCTTGTAATTTATTTTTTCATTACGAGTATCTAATTCAACGCGAATCTCAGCTTGTTTTAATTTGTTAACCACCGAAGCGGCATACTCATTTTGAGCATCTGTGATAGGCATGACCACTACTTGCAAAGGTGAGAGCCATAACGGAAACTCGCCCGCATAATGTTCAATAAGCACCCCGATGAATCTTTCTAAGCTGCCAAACGGTGCTCTATGAATTACAACCGGTCGATGCTTTTGGCCATCGCTTCCTACATATTCTAAATTAAACCGTTCAGGCATGACATAATCTATTTGGACCGTGCCTAATTGCCAAGTGCGACCTAAAACATCTTTCACTAAAAAATCTATTTTAGGTCCATAAAAAGCAGCTTCACCTATAGCGACTTTGTAATTTAATTTCATCTCTTCAGCCGCTTCAAGTATTTCTCTTTCAGCACGATCCCACAGCTCATCGGCACCGCCGTATTTTTCTTTGTTCAGAGGATCACGGAATGATAATCGTGTCGTGAAATCTTTGAAACCAAGTGTGTTAAAGACGAGCTGTATCAAATCAATAACATCGCAAACCTCAGCTTTCAATTGATCCTGTCGCACGAACATGTGCGAATCATCAACAGTAAAACTACGGACACGAGTTAATCCGTTCAACTCGCCCGACTGCTCATAACGATAAACAGTGCCGAACTCTGATAACCGTATCGGAAGGTCGCGGTAACTGTGCGGTTTTGCAGCGTAAATCTGAAAGTGATGAGGACAGTTCATCGGTTTCAGTAAATATTCTTCGTTCTCAACTTTAATCGGACTGAATTGGCTGTCTTTATAATACGGATAATGACCGCTTGTCTTGTAAAGATTTAGATTTCCGATATGAGGAGTAACGACGGCTAAATAACCTCGTTTTTTCTGTTCTTGTCTAAGGAAATTCTCTAAAGTTTCCCTTATGATGGTTCCTTTGGGCAGCCAGAGCGGAAGTCCACCCCCTACTTTAGGAGTTAGTAAAAATATTTCCAACTCAGTACCTAATTTCCGGTGGTCACGGCGTTTTGCTTCTTCAACTCTATACAGATATTCGTCCAACTCTTTTTTTGAGGGAAAAGAAATTCCGTATATCCGTTGAAGCATTTTATTTTTTTCGCTTCCCCGCCAGTATGCACCTGCGACGTTTAGAAGTTTAATGAATTTTATTCTTCCTGTCGAAGGAACGTGAGGTCCATAACACAAGTCAGTAAATTTACCAACTTTGTACAAAGAAATTTTTTCGTTTTTATGTTCCTCTAAAAGTTCTAACTTATAATCATCACCTTTTTGTTTGAAGTAGTCATAAGCTTCTTGCCATGACAATTCTTTCCTGATATAAGGAAAGTCGTGCTGAGTATACTCAGCCATTTTACCCTCGATTTTTGCAAGGTCGTCCGCAGTTATCGCGTGGTCACCCATATCGATATCGTAGTAAAAACCGTTTTCGATAGGTGGACCGATACCGAATTTAGTGCCGGGGAAAATTTCTTCGATAGCTTCAGCCATAAGATGAGCTGAGCTATGCCAATAGGTATACTTTCCACCGTCATCCTGCCATTTCAGTATCTTAACTTCCGCATCTTTGTTGATCGGGCGGGACATATCCCATACTTCACCGTCAACTTCGACGGCGAGAGCTTCGGCGGCAAGTTTCTTACTGATAGATTCGGAAATTTGAATACCGTTAACACCGTTTTCAAACTCTCTTACGCTATTATCAGGAAATGTTATTTTAATTGTTGACATTTAATAATCAAAAAAAGGGGCTGTTCAATAAGTAGATTTTCTCGATACTGGGGTTGACCAAAAAGTAGAATATTCGATGTAGTGCGAACTTTAGTTCACTTAAATTTCATTAAAAAGCGAAATGAATTTCGCTCTACATTCCTCTTAAAGAACTTATTGGACAACCTCGAACTCGCCTGCCCGCCATTATTAAGTTCAAAATTGGTAGGCGGGAAAACCAGCTAAGTTTTGCCGGTTCTCGAGTAGTCCCGAATCCCGATCCCGAATACATTCGGGACGGGATCGGGACGTAACGAGAGAATTTTTGGGACAGTCCCAGAGAAACTAGCACCTATTTAAATTTATGATGATACATTTATTTTGTGGGCTCTATAGGAGTCGAACCTACGACCTCTACCATGTCAAGGTAGCGCTCTAACCAACTGAGCTAAGAGCCCGAATGAGAGTGCCGGGGATCGGAATCGAACCGACATGGACCTTACGGACCGCAGGATTTTAAGTCCTGTGCGTCTACCAGTTCCGCCACCCCGGCAATACAAATGATATTCGTCAATCGTCATCTGTCATTTGTTATTTGATTCTCCTACTAATGACCAATGACACTCATTATGAGGCGCCGGGCGGACTCGAACCGTCGAATTAAGGTTTTGCAGACCTCTCCCTTACCACTTGGGTACGGCGCCAATTTAAAACTTCCTTCCAAATAAAAACCCCGCCACCTGGTGGGATTTGGGGGCGGCGGGGTAATTAAAGAGGAAGTTTGTAATCAAGACCCAGATTTTCAGGACCAAGGTAACCAACTGTGGTCACCTCGAGCGGGAAACGGGACTTGAACCCGCGACATTCACCTTGGCAAGGTGACGCTCTACCAACTGAGCTATTCCCGCATTTTAACAGCGCTAATATACAAAACTTATATTCTTTTTGCAAGTGTTATATTTGCCTTTTTACACTTTTACGCCTAAAATATAGAGGTCTGACCACTAAAAGTCAAGCTTTATGTTTTTGACAACAAAAGATCCGAATACGATTCATTAATATTTTCTTCGATTTCGGCTGAAAGTTTTTCTTTTATAAATTTGAATAACTCTTTTGTTTTGGTTTCGGAGTCTTTATGAATTACTTCTAATTCTATGAAGGATCCCAATCCTTCTACTTCGTCAATGTGAATCCGGCAATTTTCATACATATAAAGATCTCTGATTTTTTTAACCACAACACGGATTCCATTGGATGCTGCCAATACTTCTTTTAAACGACCTGGTTCATCAACTTTTACGATTTGATAATTACTCCACATCTCTGTTGTTGACTCTTTGCGATCGTAATAAATTAATTGAGATTCTTTTTTATCAATCTCACGGAGTTTAAGGCGACCCTTAGATACATTGAAATATGTGTCAACTTGAACCATTTTACACTCAAATGTAGCCCCTAAATCATTGAGGAGTGATTTGATATTATCTTTAGAATTGACTTTAGCTTTTAGTTCAAGATTTATAGGCACTTCGTTATCGATTAATTTCTAATATTTTATATTCCAAAAAACCGGCGGGTACTGGAATCTTTACTTCGTCGCCGACCTTTTTCCCTAACAGCCCTTTACCTAATGGTGAAGTAATCGCAATTTTATTTTGTTCGAAGTCGGCTTCTTCCTGAGAGACCAAGATGTAATTTACTTCTTCCTTGTTCTTTTTATCGAAAAGTTTAACTTTTGAGAGAATGTAGATTTTATCGTTAGGCAATTCCTTGCTTTCGATTAACCGTGAACGTGAAAGGATTTGTTCAATTTTTTCGATTTTATGCTCTAGACGTCGTTGCGCCTCTTTGGCAACGTCGTATTCAGCGTTCTCGCTTAAATCACCGTGTGCTCTTGCTTCGGCGATTTTTACAGCCATATCGGCACGACCTCGTATTTTTAGGTCACGCAGCTCGTTTTCTAATTCGACGATTCGTTCACGCGTCAAATATACAACACCATTATTGCTATTCATAAATACCTCAAGGAATTTTTTTAAAAAAAATTTACTCTCTCTATAAAACAAAAAATATAGCCATCACAAATATAGGTGATGGCTATAGATAAACTTCTGTAATAATCTATAATATTAATTTGATAAAGTCAAGATTTATTTATCGTCAATTAAAATTAGATGTCCTAGTTTATCCCGTTTAGCTTTCAGATATTTTTCGTTGTGCTGATGTGGCTTTATTTCTAAAGGTATTCGCTCAACAATCTCTAAACCGTAACCTTCTAAACCGACTATCTTTTTCGGATTGTTTGTCATCAATCTCATTTTTCGAACGCCTAAATCCAATAATATTTGTGCGCCTATTCCATAGTCACGCAAATCGGCTCTGAAGCCTAATTTTTCGTTGGCTTCGACCGTATCCAAACCTCCATCCTGTAAATTATAAGCTTGAATTTTATTCGATAAACCAATTCCGCGTCCCTCCTGCCGCATATACAGCACTATCCCTGAACCATTCTCTTCAACTTTCTTCATCGCCGCAATAAGCTGGTCGTTACAATCACATCTTAAAGAACCGAACACATCCCCCGTCAAACATTCGGAATGAACTCGAACAAGAGCCGGTTTATCGTGTAGAATATTTCCCTTGACTAATGCTATGTGGTTTTTGTTATCGGTTTCACTTCGATACAAATAAATCTCAAAATCCCCATAAACTGTGGGAAGATGAGCACGCCCAACACGCTGAACCAACTTCTCGCTTGATAACCGGTATTGTATTAAATCTTTTATGGTAATAATTTTTAGTCGATATTTTTCTGCAATCTTAAACAGGTCTGGAACTCTCGCCATTGTGCCGTCGTCGTTTAGTATTTCGCACAAGACACC
>JAHJRJ010000212.1 GCA_018830765.1 Bacteroidota bacterium
AAATCCGAAATTCTAAACAAATTCGAATTTCCAAAATCTAAAACTGCTTCAAAACACCATTTTTTTTGAATTTTGAGTATTCGAATTTGGAACTTGTTTCGGATTTCGATATTCGTGCTTAGGATTTTTAGGAACAAATCATCACCGTGCGTAACATCAGTTAATAAAGAGATAGTTAAAAAACAAGGATTATTAAAAGTTTGATTCTTTTCCAAAATTATGTTAAATTGTTAAGAAGTTAGTATTTAATTACCTTTCAGGTGCTCTTCAATATTCTTAATTGAAACTGAAATGTTTTTTTAATTTTTTAAATATTTTATTATGGTCTCAAGTAACTTTTTCATTGATTCGATGAACAATTTCATCCTCGAAAACAATCTAATTCGAGAGGGTGAAAAAATTGTGGTTGCCGTCAGTGGCGGAATTGATTCGATGGTTCTTTTACATTCTTTATTACAGTTAAAAGATCAGTGGAAGCTCACATTAATTATTGCTCACTTCAACCACCAATTAAGGGGGAAAGAAGCCGATGAGGATGAAGAGTTTGTGCGCAGCATAGCCGAAAATAAGAGAATAGATTTTTATGTCGAACGAGCTAACACCTCGCTCGTTGCCGAAAATCAAAAACTTTCGATTCAAGAAGCTGCACGAAATTTACGGTATGCATTTTTTACAAAAGTCAGGGTTTCCAGCGGGTTATCGAAAATCGCAACAGGTCATAATGCTGACGACAATACCGAAACGATATTAATGAACCTTTTTCGCGGTGCCGGTGTACACGGTTTGACAGGTATTCCTGTTTCAAGAAGCGATAACGGCGTTATCAGACCAATAATGTTCGCAACTCGTCAAGATATCGAAACTTATGCACTCGAAAATCGCATCCCATATCGTGTAGATTCGTCGAACCTAAAATCCGACTACACACGCAATTACATACGACATAACATATTACCGGCGATTCGTGAAAAAATAAATCCGAACATTGCTGTCGTACTCGGTAGAACAAGCAAATTATTTGGTGATTTAGAAAATTTTATTTCTGACACAGTTAATTCTAATCTTCACGAGATAATTCTATCAAAGTCGACGGGTGAAGTAATTATAGATCTTAAACAGCTTCATTCAAAACAAAAATTCTTACAAGATTATTACTTATATTATACTGTAAAAAACTTTTTCAAAAAAGAAATTAATTTTACTACTGTCCGGGCAATCTTGAAAACCTCCTACTCTGAAACTGGTTCCTCTTGCTCCGCGGGTTTTGATTTGATTTTCTATAAAGACAGAGAACAAGGCATACTGAAACGTTATATACCACCTTCTCCTTTTCAGTACGATATCACGGTCGGGAAACAGTATAAATTCGAGGATTTTAGCTTCGAGTCCGGCTTTACACAAAATGCAGATATAAACAATAATCCGCTCGAAGAGTATATCGACGCAGATTTAATCGGTGAGAAGCTCCATCTCCGTAATTGGAATGACGGCGATTGGTTTTTCCCACTCGGCATGCAAGAAAAGAAAAAGCTGAGTGATTTTTTTATCGACCAAAAGATATCGATTTTTAACAAAACAAAAATACCGGTTTTAGAATGTGACGGAAAAATCATCTGGGTTTGTGGATTAAGGTTGGATGATAGATATAAAATAACAAATAAGACAAGAAAAATATTGAAACTAAAATTCAATTATAATTATTGAACATTTATATGGCGAAACAATTTAATATAAACGGTGACAATTTTGAACTTTTTATATCAGAAAACAAAATTAAAGCAAGAATCTCAAAACTTGCAAAACAAATCAGTAGAGATTATAAGGGTAGCATCCCAATTTTTATCGGAGTTCTAAACGGCTCATTTATTTTTTTCTCAGACCTCATACGCGAACTGAAAATAGATTGTGAAGTTGATTTTATTAAGTTGTCCAGTTACGGCGATGCTAAGATAAGTTCGGGAGATATCAGAATGCTAAAAGAGTTGAATTGTCAAATTGAGGGGCGTGATATCGTTATTGTGGAAGATATCGTCGATTCAGGACTCTCGATAGATTTTATAAAAAATCTGATAACGAAACAAAATCCGAAATCTTTTAAAGTAGTTACTTTACTCCTAAAAAAAGATGTTGTAAAAATAAATTATAAAATTGATTATGTTGGATTCGAAATACCTACATGTTTTGTTATAGGTTATGGACTCGATTATGCACAGAGAGTACGGCATTTAAGAGATATTTACAGATTGATTGAAAATTAAACGATAGAATTAATATGAATGATAAGAAAAGAAAGAACAATTTTAGCGAGAAAAAACCGCGGAAGGATGACAATTTCAATTGGTCAAAAGTTTCGCGAGTTTTGCTCAGTTGGTTTGCTATCCTCGTAGGAGTGTATATTGTAATGACGATCCTCAAGACCACCGGAACTCAGGAGTATGAGGTTGACTATACAATATATACCTCGTTATTAACCGAGGGAAGAATTAAAGAAGCAACCGTTAAAAAATCGGACTTTAACAATTACACATTCCACGGCATTCTGAACCAATCGCAATTTTTACAAACGACTGTAGGCAAATCGTTTAACGTAGAGAATTTTTATACTACTCTTCCATATCTTGATGAAACAGTAGTAAAGTTATGGACAGATAATGGCTTAAAATTCACAATAGTCCGTGAAGATAACACTTGGGTTAATGCATTGTTAGGAGTTCTACCGTGGGTATTAATTTTAGGCGTGTGGCTTTTCTTCATGAGGAGAATGCAAGGGGGTGGAACAAAAGGAATCTTTTCATTCGGTAAAAGTAAAGCTAAATTGCTAACAATTGGTCAACAAAAAATAACTTTCCAGGATGTTGCTGGAGCTGACGAAGCTAAGGCCGAGTTACAAGAAATTATTGAATTTTTAAAGGAACCGGCAAAATTTCAAAGCTTGGGTGGGAAAATTCCCAGAGGTGTTCTACTTCTCGGTCCTCCAGGTACCGGCAAAACACTGCTGGCTCGTGCCGTAGCTGGTGAAGCAGGTGTTCCGTTCTTTTCAATTTCGGGTGCCGATTTTGTGGAGATGTTTGTTGGTGTGGGCGCAAGCAGGGTTCGCGATTTATTCGAAACCGGAAAGAAAAGTGCACCCTGTATAATTTTCATAGACGAAATAGACGCAGTAGGAAGACAACGCGGTGCCGGACTCGGCGGCGGACACGACGAGCGCGAACAAACTCTCAATCAATTGTTGGTCGAGATGGATGGCTTCGAACAAAACAGCGGAGTAATTCTTATCGCAGCGACCAACCGTCCCGACGTACTCGACCCAGCTTTGATGCGACCGGGCAGATTCGACAGACAGGTGGTGGTTGATAGACCCGATGTTAAAGGCAGAGAAGGTATTTTGAAAGTTCACACGCGTAACATACCGCTTTCAGAGGAAGTACGTTTAGATGTTTTAGCAAAAGGAACACCAGGCTTAGCGGGCGCTGACCTCGCAAACTTAGTAAACGAAGCAGCATTACTTGCAGCCCGTAAAAATTGTACAAAAGTTACGATGAACCACTTCGAAGAAGCAAAAGATAAAGTAATGATGGGCACTGAACGAAAGAGCTTGATCATTAGCGACGAGGAAAAGAAAGTAACTTCATACCACGAATCGGGGCATGTGTTAGTTGCCAGAATGATCCCCGAAGCCGACCCTGTACACAAGGTTACTATTATTCCACGAGGACGCGCTCTTGGCGTTACTACATACCTACCTATAGATGAGAAACATACTTATTCAAAAGAATATTTACTGGCGATGATCACTTACGCTTTAGGTGGTCGAGCAGCTGAAAAAATTGTGTTCAACCAATTTACAACCGGTGCGGGGAACGACATAGAACGTGCGACTGCCCTTGCCCGTAAAATGGTTTGTGAATGGGGAATGAGTGAGGTATTAGGTCCTCTCTCGTATGGGCAAAAAGACGAAGAAATTTTTCTTGGAAGGGATATGGTTCGAACAAAAAATTACTCCGACGCGACTGCTGTTGCAATCGATAGCGAAATCAAAGCGATCATCGATTCGTGTATGCGACGCGCCGAAGAGATCATTAATGCAAACATAGAAATACTTCACAAACTCTCATCGACATTATTGGAACGCGAGATATTAGACGGAAATGAGATCGATATTCTGCTTCGCGGTGAATCTTTACCGCCTTCAGTTAATAATAACGACAAAAATCACACTATCACGCATCCGGATCAACAACTGCCGCAGTAAATGTTTGATAAAATACCAAACATCGACCACAATTATAAAATTGAATTTTTTCGTAAGGGGATTCATTTCTGTTCTCTTTCTATCCCTGTAATATATTTTTTTATCGATAAAGCCACCGCACTTGCGATATTAATTCCTGTTACTGCTCTTTTTCTCGTATCCGATTTGATGCGGTATTACAATAAAAAAGCCGCCACCCTATATTACAAATACTTTGGCTGGCTGTTACGAAATCACGAACGCGACGAGAAAACGAAGCGCCTTACCGGAGCTTCTAACATACTAATCTCTGCAATTATCTGTGTGTTGATTTTTCCAAAAATAATTACAGTTACGGCATTTGCAGTATTGATTATTTCAGACTCAACAGCAGCATTAATTGGTAGAAGATTCGGGCAAACTAAATTCTTTAAAAAAAGTCTCGAAGGAGCAGTTGGGTTTTTCATAAGCGCTGTTATTGTGGTTTTACTGACTCCTAAAGTGCAATATCATATTACCGAATATTTTATCGGCGTAGCGGGCGTTGCGGTTGCCGCGATAGTCGAATCCACCATAATTTCTATCGATGACAATATTACAGTCCCGATTAGCATCGGAATCGTAATGTGGATTTTATACATCATTTTTCTACCAACATTTGACATTTTTATTTACGGATAATTTATGAGAGTTTACTTATCGGGCGGGATGGAATACGCTGATGGCGAAGGCATTCATTGGCGGCAAGACCTCCAAAATTGGATTGAGAAAAAACTGAATCATGAGTGCTTCAATCCGAATGTAGAGAGTAATATTTTTTTTGATAAACATTATCCTTCTGTAAACTTTCGGGAATTAAAGATGCAAGATATTGATTTATATAAATCAATCGCTACGAAATTAGTGGAAATCGATTCTAAAGAAATAGCTGAAAGAACCGATTATTTGATTTGTTATTGGGATAACGGCGCTGCAAAAGGCGCAGGGACTAAAGGTGAGCTAACGATGGCAAAGTATTTTGGTAAGCCGGTTTATTTAGTAACAAGCTTTCCTCTCTCCGCTATACCCGGCTGGGTTTTAGGCTGCACGACAGACTTCTTTATCAGCTTTGAAAAGTTGAAAGAGTTTTTACTGAAGCGGTACAATCCTTGAGTTCATAATGACATCCCGATTTTCACTTTGCGACCAAAGTTTATCCCCCTGACCTATCTACGATTCAGCGGGACGTTTAATTTTTTATCTCTGTTTTTTTGACACGAAAAGCACTAAGGGGTTTGCCTTCGCGAATCTTCGTGG
>JAHJRJ010000213.1 GCA_018830765.1 Bacteroidota bacterium
AGAAATAAAATTTTTATTAATGGACGACTCTCAACACGTCCACACTATGCTAAAATTCATACTAAAAATGATGTACAGAATATTTTAATCACGGGGGTTACCATGAAATGTAAAAAATGTAACAACGAAGATAACTATGGCAGAAGGTATTGTCGCGAGTGCGGCAACCGATTGGGCAAAAATTGCCTTCGGTGTGGTTTCGTTAACGACGATAACGATAAATATTGCGGTGGATGTGGCATCTCAAAAAATGAGATGTATATAGATGAGACACCAGTTATTATCGAAAAAGAAAGTCCCGCACACCTGAAATATTTCCCTCAATTTGACGTAGATACGATTAACGCAACAGTAATCGCAGCAGAAAAATTGCGTAGTGAAACTGAACAGCAGGTTTCCACAACGTATCAGCAAGAAGATATCGACAAATTATTTTCTGAATAATCATTAATAAGGTTAAAAATGGTCAAAGAAGATTTAATCCTCACTGAGGCTATAATCGCTCGAAATTTGATGAGCAGTGTTACATTTGAACGTATCAAGTCAAAAATAGGAGAACACTATCTAATAAAAGGAATATCGGATACGTTAGTAAGATTCGGAGAAGTCGATGAATACGAATTGGCAAAACTCATCAGCGATCTATACGATATACCGATGATGACGATTACAGAAGAAGTCAAAAATGGTCCAAAGGAGGTGCTTCCAGCAAGTATTATCCAAAAATATCGTGTAATTCCAGTGTTCTTGTTGGGGTCGGAATTGACAGTTGCCTTTATCGACCCTCCATACAAAGCAGTCGTCGAAACGCTAAAAAAAGAAACCGGTTATAAAATAATACCGGTAGTAACCACCGTCAGTGACTATCAACAGGCGCTTAAAGTACAAAAGGCAGGTTATGACGAATTAGATAAGATAATGCCTCAAATTAATATAGAAGAGTTGGACATCGAAAAGGGGGGAGACAGACTTTTACATCAGATGGAGACCATTGGTAACTCTCCACCGATGAAAAAATTTGTAGATGAAATATTTCTCCGAGCCATTAAAATGGGAGCCAGTGATATACACTTTGAACCATCTGATGACGAATTCAGGATTCGCGTTAGAGTAGATGGTATACTTCGAAAATTGGTGAGTCTTCCTAAAAAATTACATCTTGCCGTTGTTTCTGTGATAAAAATTAAGGCTAATATGGACCTTTTCGAACGACGCATTCCGCAAGATGGACGGATCGGTCTAAATATCGCAAACTCAAAATTTGATTTACGTATAAATACACTGCCTACGATATACGGTGAAAAAGTTGTTAGCCGTATTCTTCGAAAATCAAGCATATTGATGGCTCTGGATGAGATAGGTTTCTTAGACCAAAATCTTGAGCTTTTCCGGACTCTTCTTTTTTCTCCAAACGGACTTATCTTAGTTACTGGTCCGACGGGTAGCGGAAAAAGTACGACATTATACGCTGCACTAAACGAAATAAAATCGATGGAGAAAAACATTATCACTGTAGAAAATCCTGTCGAGTATAATGTAGATTTAATAAACCAAGTCCAAATCGAGGCTGACAGTGAGTTCAACTTTGCCTCCGCTTTACGGGCGATATTGCGCCAAGATCCGAATGCGATTTTAGTCGGAGAAATTCGTGATAGTGATACCGGAACCATCGCTACTGAAGCCGCGTTAACGGGTCATATTGTTATGAGCACGCTCCATACTAACGATGCGATCGGTACTATTCCAAGAATATTGAACCTTGGCGTCCCGAAATTTTGGCTTGCACCCGCACTATTAGGCGTAGTATCGCAACGACTTGTAAAAAGAATTTGTTCTCAATGTAAAGAAGAATACAAGCCATCCGAAAAGTTTTATGTTGAAGCGGGATTAAGCAGGTTGCCGAAGGATAAGATATTTTATAAGGGCCGAGGCTGTAATTTCTGCAACGGTTCCGGGTACCGGGGAAGAATAGCCATTCATGAAATTCTTATGGTGAACGAAGAAATACGTGAATTAATATATGAGAATGCGCCGAGTTACAAAATCCGTGAGGTGGCTCTGAGATACGGTTTCAGAGAAATGCGATTAGATGGCATAATTAAAGCTTTGGCTGGTATAGTTGCTATCGATGAGGTTGTAAACATAACCAGACCGTTTAAATGAATAAGAGAAGAATCTACACTCTAATATTAATCGTTATATTATCATTTGCTATTTATAAAATCTTCATTTGCGATAGAAGGGCGGATATGATATTAATAAACGGAAACATATACACGGGCAACGATGCAAATCCATTTGCACAAGCGATTGCTATAAAAGACAAAAATATTATCGCATTGGGAAGCTCAGCGGATATATCTCAAAAATACAAAAGCAATAATGTCATAGATTTGAGAGGCAAAACAGTAATACCGGGACTGATAGATTCTCATGCGCACATGTTTGGCTTTGGTCAGATGTTAAATTCAATTATGTTAGTCGGGATAACTTCGGTTGAAGAGATTGCTGAAAAAATTCAGGAGAAAGCGGCAAGCACTCCTGCGGGTGAGTGGATTTACGGACGCGGCTGGGATCAAACACTTTGGGCTGATAAAAGCTTTCCGACAAAAGATATACTCGACCAAGTCTCTCCGGATAACCCGGTAATTTTAGGCAGAATTGACGGGCATGCGATTTGGGTGAATCAGAAAGCAATGGATGTTGCAGGTATTTCGGCAAGCACACCCGA
Source organism: Bacteroidota bacterium (assembly GCA_018830765.1). Classification (GTDB taxonomy): domain Bacteria; phylum Bacteroidota; class Ignavibacteria; order UBA10030; family BY39; genus JAHJRJ01. The sequence continues at coordinate 2,732 of JAHJRJ010000213.1, forward strand.
TCCTGACGGCGGTAAAATTTTGCGGGATCAAAAAAATAATCCAACTGGAATTTTTATAGATAATGCCACTGAATTAATAAGGAAAATATTCCCACCGCCTTCTGATCTTGAAACGGAAAACTGTATTTTATTGGCGGCGAAAGAATGTGTGAAAGCCGGTTTAACCGAAGTCCACGATATGGGTTTGAATTCTCAAACTATACGTGTATATAAAAAATTAGCAGACGAGAAAAAGTTACCGCTGCGTATTTACGGCGCTATTGATGCCCCAAGTGATACATGGAACGAAATGTATAAGAATGGTCCGACCATCGGTTATGGTGACGGTATGCTTACAATTCGTGCTGTCAAGATGTATGCCGACGGGGCGCTCGGGTCAAGAGGCGCAGCGCTCATTGAAGACTACTCGGATGACCCGGTTAACCGCGGTTTAACATTGTTAAGCGATTCCGAGATGGAAAAAATCGGTACGCAAGCTATTGAACACGGTTTCCAAGTTTGTACACATGCGATAGGCGACAGGGCGAATCATGTCGTTTTAAATTTGTATGAAAAGCTGATCGCTAAGAGTAAAAAATCAGACTTGCGATTGCGTATCGAACACGCTCAAGTTTTGGATCCAACCGACATCCCACGATTTAAAGCGTTGGGTGTGCTTCCGAGTATGCAACCGATACACGCCACGTCCGACATGGATTGGGCGGCGGCGCGATTAGGTGCACAGCGTGTTAAAGGCGCTTATGCCTGGAAATCTCTGATTAATACTGGCGCAATTATTCCAGCCGGGTCCGATTTCCCAAACGATATAATGCAGCCGCTTTGGGGATTTTATGCCGAAATCACACGAACCGATCAAGACGGTAATCCAATAGGCGGTTGGTATCCTCAAGAATGCATGAGTCGGGAGGAAGCTTTAAAGTCTTACACATTGTGGGCGGCATATTCATCCTTCCAAGAGAACAAAAGGGGAACTGTCGAAATCGTTAAGCTCGCTGACCTGACAATCTTGTCGAAAGATATTATGAAAATCTCACCTGAAGCAATTTTAACTACAGAAGTTGAATATACAATCGTCGGTGGAAATATCGTTTTCAAAAAATAGAAAATATCAATCCACGAACAAACCACATTACCCGATTTGTCGAATATTTGATTATTCAATCTGAATTCATTAATTTTAACCTGTTAGATTTCCAATTATCAAATTAGCATAAAAATTTTTCTAATTTAGAGAAAGTATGAGTTATCCTTTTACAGAAATAGAGAAAAAGTGGCAACAATACTGGGACAACTACGAAACGTTTAAAGTAGTCGAAGACGAGTCGAAGCCCAAATATTATATTTTAGATATGTTTCC
>JAHJRJ010000214.1 GCA_018830765.1 Bacteroidota bacterium
AATTTTTAAGGTAACTTTCTCTACCCCTTGCTCAGAACCGCCGTAAGCCATTGTAGCTAATACCATACTAATAACTGTAAGAATAAGAAATCTTTTCATTTTGACACCTCCTTAAATTTTTTAGACTCAATTGCGTATAACACCGTCCTGCAAAATAACGCAACCGTTTTGTGAACATACAAATCTCGTTCGAGTGAACAAAACTGTTGAGCGAGTTTTTTTGTCATTGGTTTTTTTCCAGCGTCGTTATTTTGCTTGTTAGACGTTCGTGCCGCATTGTTAATTAATTGTTGTTGTTTAAATTTACAAAATTAGTTTTTAAATTCAAATTTCAAATATACAACTCACTCTTTATTGCAAAGCCAGCCGCCGATTTAACTTTGCCACACACCGTGCGAGCACTAACGAACACTCTTTCTGAATCTAACAGATCGACTTGGTTTCTCAGCAACGTTCCAGCCAACCTTGATGCGGCGTGCTGCTTGGCTAAGGCGATCAATTTCTTGCTCGGATACTCGTGCACTTCCACCCTTAACTTGAAATAGAACGACCTTCAAAATGTCTGGATTCCTTTTGTCGCGCTTGATGGCGATGAGATCCACGACTCCTTTGTACTCATATCCCTTTCGGCTATCGAGGGACAAACATTTGTATCCGTTCTTTGCCAAGAAGTACTTGGTAAAGGTCTTAGCATTCTGCCCGGACCGATGCGCTAGTTCAGCAGCACGCCGCCACTTGCGGGTGTGAGCCGCCTTTTGACCAGCGGTCATTTTGGTTCGGTCAAGGTTCAATCGTGAACTCCCTTTGTGCGAGCATGGCAGCTAACGTTTACCAAAAGCACGCAGCGCAGTTTGCCGCTATTGAAGAGCGAAGCAACAACATGCGGCAAAAACAATGGAACCACACCCATACTTCTTTTCAACAATGGGAGTGTCGTGGTTTGTGCTGTTAGCTGCAGTGGGGAGGTGCTACCTGCCTGCAAGCTTCGCAGATTCTTCCACCCACTTTGTGAAATTTTCGTATCCATTATCTGTTTTGTAATCGTACGTCTTGAAAATCTCTGACAACTTCTTGTCAACCATATATGTCGGTCCAGCATAGAACGGGACTTTTCTGGTCACCTCATCTAACGGGTTCAAGCCATACGATGAAGTTTTCTCATCCTTATTCTTTAGGTTGTGAATGCGTATGCCGAGAATCCCCTTGTTTAGTTCGGAACTCTTGCGAACTTCATACTTGACAAATTTTCTTGTTGAAGTATATGCACCGATGAGCACCACAGTAACGCCCGCGCCATCGAGTTGTTTATCTATCCACTTGTGCACTTCATCATCACCTTTGCGTTTGAGAGCTTCCCACGATGCGTGGTCAACTGGAGTGTTGGGCTCCCAGTCTTTGGTAACCCAAGAGTTTCTGACCTGATTTACTCGCCAGATGTCCTCGTCATAATGAAAACTAAAAAATACTCGTCGTGCCATTTGCGTCCCTTTCTGATTAGTTGAATGAAAGTTTGATTACCAAGAGGATTGAAAGTAATATTGCACCGTGGAAGACGAGAAGTGTCTGAGAGAAAGTCGCCCTCCAAATTGAGCCTGCTTGCGGCTCCACAACACTTGTGTTCATAGAAAAGTCAATGTCAGATTCCTGTTGTGTACGGACTCTATCGAACAATTTGCGCAATAGCCGTTCCTGCCATAAGTAGTACCCGTCTAAAGCCCAAAATACAAAGGCGGGAAAGTAAGCTAGGTACATAAAAACTGGGTTGGTTTCTTTCTGGGCTAGCGCAAACAGAGCGGCGACAAGAGTGATTGTCCACCCTTTTATAAGGAAAGAATTTCCTGCCATCCGATTGATGACCGCTTGTATCATTTCAAGATGTGCACGTTTGTTTTCCATTTAGATTCTCCTTCGGATTCTCGTTGTCAGCACAACGAACCATTGCAGCTAACTAGTGTAACTACGAACTACTACGAATATCCTACCAATTTAGTGTGAATATACGCCATAATTTGGAATAAAATCAAACTTAGTTGAAAAAGAGACTTCGCTTATTTGCACTCCCAAAAACAAATTAGTTTTTAATGCTATATACTTCTTAATCAGTGAGTGATCCCGACAAGCAGGGAGTTCCCCTAGTGTGCACCGTTTTGATAAATCCGGTTACAACAAAGTAATAGGATTTGTTATTTTTTAATGAATCGTAAGAGTAACTTTTTCTGCGGCTTCTTTCAGTGATTTAGCAACGAGGAAATTTAAGCCAGATTTGTCGAGCAATTCAGCGGCTTCTTTTGCGTTGGTTCCTTCCAATCTAACAACTACTGGAATTGCAACATTTATTTTTTTGGATGCTTCGATTACACCCTGTGCGACACGATCACATCTGACGATCCCACCAAAAATATTTACCAGAATTGCTTTAACGTTTGGATCCGAAAGTATGATCTTAAATCCATTCTCAACTGTTTCAGCACTTGAACCTCCGCCAACATCTAAAAAATTCGCAGGTTCACCACCGGCGAGTTTGATTATATCCATTGTCGCCATTGCTAATCCGGCGCCATTCACCATACAGCCGACATTACCATCAAGCTTGATATAATTTAAATTGTATTTTGAAGCTTCTATTTCGAGAGGAGCTTCTTCATTTAAATCGCGGTATGCTGCAATTTCCGGATGACGGTACAATGCATTATCATCAAAGTTCATTTTTGCATCGAGGGCAACTATTCTGTCGTCATTTGTGATGATTAGCGGATTTATCTCCAAAAGCGATGCATCTGTCTCTTCATAAGCTTTATATAATTTTAAAAGAAACGGTATAAAGTTTTTGAAAGCTGCGCCGGATAGCCCTAATCCAAAAGCAAGTTCTCTTGCTTGAAATGATTGGATACCAATCGAAGGATCAATCCAGACTTTTAAAATCTTTTCAGGAGTTTCTTCTGCAACTTTTTCTATTTCAACTCCTCCCTCAGTTGAAGCCATAATAACATTTTTTGAAACGCTTCTATCGAGAAGTATTCCAAGATAGAGTTCTTTTTTATAATCAAGACCTTCGGTTATGAAAAGAGTCTTGACAATTTTTCCTTCAGAACCGGTTTGATGAGTGACTAATAAATTCCCGAGCATTTTAGAAGCGAGATCTTTTGCCTTCTCAACGGAAGTCGTGAATTTTACCCCACCTTCTAGAATCAATTCTTCCCGGTTTTCAGGATTGAAAAGTTTCCCCTTACCTCTTCCACCAGCGTGTATTTGAGATTTAACAACGAATTGATTTATTCCTCTTGATTGCAGCTTGCTAATTGCTGCATCAAAATCTGACATATCGTTGATAGCATATCCATCTTGAATTGCTACGTCATATTTTTTCAACAATTCCTTAGCTTGATATTCGTGAATTTTCATTATATCCTCTATTTTGAACTAAAAATAAATGAAGAATTAAGTTTGGATTAAACCTTTAACTTGAAACTTCAAACAATAAACTAAGAACTAATTAAACTTTCTCGCTCCACAATTTTGCCTGTAAAAAGAGAAGTAAATAATCTCTTCCTCCGGCTTTGGAATCTGTACCGCTCATATTGTATCCTCCGAATGGATGTCCGCCGACTAAAGCACCTGTGCATTTACGGTTAAAATATAAGTTACCGACGTGAAACTCTTCCTTAGCTCTTTTGATTTTCTTCTTGTTAGTTGTGTAGACCGAACCGGTCAATCCAAATTCAGTATTGTTAGCGATTTCAAGTGCATGATCAAAATCTTTTGCTTTTATAACAGCTAATACAGGTCCGAAAATTTCTTCTTGTGAAATTCTTGCCATCGGATCGATATCGATAAATACTGTCGGTTCAAGATAAAATCCATTCATATCTATTTTGTTTCCGCCGTTGAGGAGCTTACCTTCCGTCTTACCGATTTCGATATAATTCCAGATGCTTTCGTAAGCACTCTTGCTCACAACCGGTCCCATCGGGTAATTCTCTTTA
>JAHJRJ010000034.1 GCA_018830765.1 Bacteroidota bacterium
CAGAATGACAAAAATTGCCGCAAGTCTACGAAACTGTCCGAGAACCGTCATTCTGAACTTGCCTGCCCGCCGCTTCGCTTTGGCAGGCGGGTTTCAGAATCTAAAACCTTGAAAATGGCTTAAAATCGAGACTCTGAAATAAATTCAGAGTGACTATATTAAGTTTTCGGACAGTTTCTACGACCCCGTAGAGATTAAACCTAATCTAATTCTGCTTCGCCCCTTGTAAAATCCATCGGCGCAATCCGTCGGTTTGATTTTTATTTAAAGGAGGTCGGTCGGGAGGCATTCGCGGTATAACACTGCCTTCCACACGTTGAATTAACGGACTCGCATCCGGGTCTCCTCTAAAAACAATTCTCTTCGGAGAATACATAAAGTTGTTGTAATCAGTCAGACTAAATCCTCTAACTTCTTTGGTGTCGTCGCCATGGCAGCCGGGAAAAGCGCAAGCTGCATCAAACAGCGGCTGAACGTGTTGGAAGTAACTAACAGTGTCCGGGAAAAAAATATCAGTGGGGTCGGGTCTTTCGTCTTTGCATGAAAATAGAACAACTGCTATTAATATTAGAAATGCGCTTGTTAGTATATTTCTACACATAATTAGACTTCTTTTCGATTAATTTGACATTTGAAAATTAATGAAAATATTCTTTAATATCAATTCATCTTACAATTGAAAAAGATTTTTCGTAGATTTAAATTAAAAATATTGCCAACAATGAACAACCGCAGACTTTTTTTGCTTGTTTTTTCTGTAGTCCTACTTTCACGTCTTCCGTTTCTCGATGCCGGCTTCGGAAATGATCCGGATGGGTGGCGGGTAGCGACAACAGCACGCTATATTGCCACAAATGGAGAATATTACGCATCCCGCTTCCCTGGCTTTCCGGTGGTCGAGTTGATATGTGCATTGGTTTGGAAACACGGCGCATTAGCAATGAATTTTCTGACCGCTCTTGTCAGTGCTGTTGCCGTCGGAATGCTTTCTCTCATCGCAAAACACTACGCCTGCAAAGATGCCATTTTATTAGCACTGACATTTGCATTTACACCGATTGTGTTCATCAACAGTACGATTACGATGGATTATTTATGGGCGGTGATGTTAGTGATGCTTAGTTGGTATGCCGGGCTCAAAGGAAAACCGATTTCTGCCGGGTTATTACTTGGCGTTGCTGTTGGCTGCCGTATAACAACCGCTGCTATTGCATTACCGTTTGCGCTTCTCTTTTTCGAGAAATCTAATTGGAAATCATCCATTATCGTGATTGTAAAGTACTGGATTGCGACTGGCGTTGTAATGATTATTGTCTTTGTGCCGGTCTTTCACGTTTATGGTTTGCAGTTTTTCACATTCTTCGATCAGGGGCTTCCGCCGTTTTACATCATTGCACGGTATCTAACGGTTGATATCTGGGGTGTTGTGGGAGCTATTGCCGTTGCTTCTATTCCTGTATTGATGTTATTGAATCGCAAAAAGAATTCTGTTTCCTCAATCCCCAAAACGATTTCCCCCGGACCTGTGAACATGTGGATCGCAGTTCTTATTTTATTTGTGATTGAGTTTATCGCGAATCCCAGGGAGGGCGCCTACTTAATACCGGCGATTCCCTTTTTTCTGTTACTTACTGCGCGTTATATTCCGCGAGTTCAATATATTACCGTTTGTCTATTCATTATTATCTCATCCTTTGTAGTCAGTATAGATTCGGCAGATAGACCTTGGAATCCGGAACCATCTCGTTGTGCAGTAAAGATCAATATTAAAGAGCGAACAATTCTTGTAGATTTCTTACGTGGCTCAATCTTTACTGATTATTTTCAGAGATTGAAACGAATAGAGTATACAAAAAAAGTAATTCAGGCGGGTGACAATCTGAAGGAACCCAGCGTCGTCATTGTCGGTGTATGGCTGTCATATATCATTGAAATGACCCCGAATGCCATGCCTGAATCAGAATTTCCGGATTATTTACTCAAGCGAGGAATTGTGGAATATATTCCTCTTCTTACTCCAGAATATTTATCTCGTTACAGACAAGAAGGACGGCGTATGTATTATATTTTCACGGTTGATCAACACAACATGGATGTAACAATGTTGGATATAAAACAAGCAGGTGCAGTTGAATTAAAACTCGAAAAATAGCTTCTCCCAAAAAATTATATCAATTCACGAGACATTTGAAAAAGATTTTCCGTAGATTTAAAATGAATATTCTATAAATAATGAAAAGGATTGAGATGAGCAAACGATTTGAAGAATTTAATTTATTCCGGGAAAAAATGAA
>JAHJRJ010000035.1 GCA_018830765.1 Bacteroidota bacterium
ATATAATAAAGTACTATCTTTTATCATTCTTTCAACAGTTTGCTTATTATCATTATATTCGCTTTCTGAATAGATGTGAAGTTCAAGCCTTGTTATATTTAAAATTTTCCGACAACGAATATAAGCGTCCTCTCTTTTTTTACCTTCGTAGACAATTAGCAAATCTATATCACTCGCTGCCGTATATGTCTTTTTAGCGTAAGAACCAAAAAGAACAACGAGCTTCAACGGAAGATAATTCTTGAGACTTTCCAAAGATTCAGATATTCTCTTAAGAATTTCTGTTGTACTATATTTGGGATAATAAATCCGAACAGAACTTAAAGATTTTTTCAGCATGTTCAATTAATCTCCTTGCCTCTTCCTTTGTATATCTTGTTGCTGGAGCTCCAGAGGGATGAGCGTTTGGATATCTTGTTGGAATATATGCTTTATCTAATTCAAGAGCAGCATTCATCAATTCTTCATCAACTTTGTAAGGTTCAGGCAGTTCTTGCAGCAAGTCGGCAACTGAGTGGCCCCATGCCTCTGCACCGAGCTTCTGAAAAACAGACTTTACAGCTTTTTCTGTCCCGCCACTGCGGGATTGTGCTGAGAAACTCGCCCAATTATGAAAACCACTTTCCATGTCGTTTCTCGCATGTCGAAGGTCGTACTCAGCTTGTTCTATCCAGTCGTTACTTCGTTCCATTTTTCTATAAAAATTATTTCTTAACTATCTCAGTTCAAATATACTTACTATTCTTTAGATCAACAAGTCGATTTCATTCGGTAAAAATATACGCCGGAGGCGTATCCGCTCGACGAGTCGACCTACGGTTCTACGAACTCGTAGAGTCTCGTAGAGAGTCGAAGACTCGTAGAGAAGCGCATGCCCGAACGTCCGCTGGTTCAAAAACCTATTTGTAAATAATCTGTAAAAATATAGAAAGCCCAAAAATGAAAACCAAATTAAATAATTAAAAATTGATTACAATTACATACAATTTTTTGGGTCCGTGCACTCCCGTTATCAATACTTTTTCTATATCAGCCGTACGGCTAGGTCCGGTGATAAAAGTAATACATCCCGAACTATCGAATAAGTTTTCCGTCCTCAAACGGTTAAGGGCTTCAGACATATCTTTTACAACTCTATTAGATTTCGAGACGATTATGCTGATTTCGGGTAATAGTGAGAGATAGCTTGGTTCGGATTGAGTATTGACTACCACCGCGCTTCCGGTTTCAGCAATCAGATATTCCGCATAATTGATTCCAGCATCAGTTTGTGAAAGTTTCTCTCTTAATAAATTTGTATAATCGCTCTCGCCGGCTAAAGATAATATCTGTTCGATAGTGAAAATATTTATTCCGCTTTCACCCTTACCCATTTCCTTAAGTGAATCGAAGAATGGATGACTGCTTAATACGGCTGTATTACATCCTTTCTGAGATAAAATTTTATTTACAATTTTTAATATCTCTATTTTTGAAGAAGCTAAACTGAACTCTCCGCCGACTCGTATTAATTCCGTGGCAAATTTATTTAAGAGTTCTTGTTCCATATTTCTCCTTCCTTCCACAACTGATGGAAAGATTTTTCTGCTAACGGTGGAAAATCTTTATAATCGGACCATAACGGCTGTAAAAATTTTAGTAAGCTTCTTCCGAAGTTATAGACAAAAATATTTTCCATAGCTATGCGCCATAATTTAAAAAGCATCCGTTCGATAAAAGGCGTGTATTTTTTTTGAACTGCATAACTTCTAATCCATAGAAGTGCGTTGTGGATGTCGATTTTTACCGGACAGATCTCAGAGCAAGCGCCGCATAGCGACGAGCCGTAAGCAAGGTCTTTGCTTTCTTTGAGTGTTGTTAGGAAGGGTGTCAGAATTGAACCGATGGGACCAGGATAAACAGAACCGTACGCGTGTCCACTTACAGTTTGATAGACTGGGCACACGTTCATGCAGGCACCGCACTTGATACAATATAAAGCTTCCCTAACTTCCTGTCTTCGTAAAATTTCTTTTCTGCCGTTATCTAATAAGATTACAATAATTTTCCCCGGTCTTGCATCTTCCTTTACTTTTGCAGGAGAATTTATGAACGACACATAACTTGTAGCTTTTTGACCCGTTGCACTAACTGGAAGCAACTTCAACAACGTTGCAGTTTCTTCTAATGTCGGTACAACCTTTTCGATTCCCGTGATTACGATGTGTAACTTTGGCAGCGTTGTGGATAAGCGGGCATTGCCTTCGTTTTCGATGATGACAACTGTGCCGGTTTCAGCAATTAAAAAATTAGCCCCCGAAATACCTACGTCCGCTTTCAAAAATTTTTCTCTTAAAAATCTCCTTGCATATGCCGTCAACTCTGCCGGGTCGTTTGTAAACGGAACTCCTAATTTTTCTGAAAATAATTTTCCAATGTCATCACGCGATTTATGCATCGCAGGTGCAGTAATGTGCGACGGAGTTTCACCAGCAAGCTGAATGATATACTCTCCCAAATCCGTTTCCACTACCTCAATACCTGCTTCAATCATCTTATCATTCAAATGAATCTCTTCGGTCACCATTGATTTCGATTTCACCACAAGTCGGGTGTTGTGTTCTTTCAATATCCTTAAGACAAAACTGCACGCCTCGCTAGCGTTTATTGCGTGTTTGACTTCAATTCCGTTGCGCTCGAAATGATCTTCTAGGTCTGTTAAGTAAGTATCCAAATTATCTATTGTCTTTTTCCTGATTTCGTGCGCCTGGTTTCTGAGAGCTTCCCAATCTTTTCCTTCCGAATAGTATTCGGTCACAAGATCCGACCTTTTCGATAAAGTTAGCGATGTGGCTTTTCGAACGATTCGTCGCAGGTTTTCATCCTCAGAAATCTGTTTTATATTTTCTTTAAAGTATGCAGGAGATTCTTGTATCATATTCCGCTCGCTAACAGATCTGCGATGTGCATTGTTCTTATGTTGCTTCCTTTGCGTCTCAATACACCCTCGACATTCATCAAACAGCTCGAGTCGTTAGCGACTACATATTGGGCACCACTTTCTTCGATATTTTTTATCTTATCACTAGTCAGCACTGTGGAAAGCTCCGGAAATTTTACTGAAAATGTTCCACCAAACCCGCAGCAGCGATCGCTCTCGTTCAACTCTACAAATTCGACACCCTTTACATTATTTATGAGAATTCTGGGCTGCCGTGCTATTTTTAATTTTCGGAGCAGGTGGCACGACTCATGGTAAGTAATTTTCCCAGAGAACTTGGCTCCCACGTCGCTAATTTTTAGAATATCCACAAGGAATTCAGAAAGTTCGAAAATTTTCCCTTTCAGCTCGGCTAATTTACTTTGGTAATCGGACGGTAGTTCAAGTCGATCATAAAATATTTTCACCATGCTGACACACGAACCGCTGGGGGCGATGACGTAATCAGATTTAGAAAATATATTGATAAACTTTTTGGCTAAATATTCAGCGTCTTTTCTGTAGCCCGTGTTGAAAGCCGGTTGTCCACAGCATGTTTGTTCAAACGGATAGTCTACATTGCAACCAACTTTTTTTAATATTTTATAAGTATTAATTCCGACTTGCGGAAAAAATTGGTCGACGATGCAAGGGATAAAAAGGTCGATATTCATAAATTTTATCTTATTAATTTTTTTGTTTATATATAAAAAGAAAGATTCATATTTCCAAAAATAAAATTTTGATTTTTTTACTTGACTTAATCAAACTTTGATTATATATTTGCAAGCAGATTTTTAAAAGCAATTCTTAAACACGTTAATTTAAAGAGGGAACGCTATGGCAAAAAAAGAAGCAAATTTCTTTGCCCATAATATAGATAGTTTGTTATTTACTGAAGCAAAACAGCCGCAAAAAAAAGGCGGTGTTAAGATACAAAGAATATTCTCACACGCAAAGATGCATCCCTTCGATGAGATCGAATGGGAAATCAGAACTGCATCACTTTCAAACGAGAAGGGTGAAGTTATTTTCGAGCAGAAAGATGTGGAGATACCAAAATCCTGGTCGATGACAGCTACGAATGTCGTAGTATCTAAATACTTTTCGGGTAAGTTAGGGACCCCCGAAAGAGAGCACAGCGTAAAACAATTGGTTCACCGCGTGTCGCGAACCATCACCGATTGGGGAATTAAAGACGGTTACTTTGCCTCGGATGAAGACGCGGAAATTTATTATGCCGAATTGACCTACCTATTAGTAAACCAGCACTTATCTTTTAATAGTCCTGTATGGTTCAATTGTGGTATCGAGAAAAAGCCGCAATGCTCCGCTTGTTTTATTAATTCTGTTCGAGATACTATAAATTCGATACTTGACCTGGCAAAAACAGAAGGGCTTTTATTTAAATGGGGTTCTGGTACTGGAACAAACCTATCTGTTCTCAGGTCTTCCAAAGAGAATTTATCGGGTGGTGGAACGGCTTCGGGTCCCGTATCATTTATGAAGGGCTACGATGCCTTCGCAGGTGTAATAAAATCTGGCGGAAAGACTCGGCGTGCAGCAAAAATGGTTATTCTAAATATTGACCATCCTGATGTCCCGGAATTTATTCGATGCAAAGCCGAAGAAGAGAAAAAAGCATGGGTGTTGATTGATGCCGGGTTTGATGGCGGTTTCAATGTACCGGGCGGAGCTTATGATTCTATTTCGTATCAAAACGCAAATCACTCGGTGAGAGTTACCGACGAATTCATGCGATCCGTAGTCAACGACGATAAATGGACGACTAAAAGAGTGATGGACAAAAAACCGGCGGATACATACGACGCAAAGTCTTTGATGAAGGAGATAGCCGAGGCAACATGGATTTGTGGAGACCCCGGTGTGCAATTCGATACAACAATTAACAAATGGCACACTTCTCCGAACACAGCCCCGATTAATGCGTCCAACCCGTGCAGCGAGTATATGTTTTTAGACGACAGCGCTTGTAATTTATCATCGTTAAACTTGATGAAATTCAGGAACGACGATGGTGAATTTAACGTCTCGAATTTCTGTCATGCTGTTAATCTTTCAATCTTGGCACAAGAAATAATTGTAGGTAACGCAAGCTATCCCACCAAAGCGATTGAAGAAAATAGTCTAAAGTTCAGACCCCTGGGATTAGGTTATGCCAACCTCGGAGCACTGTTAATGGCTCGCGGTTTACCCTACGATAGCGACGAAGGAAGAGCATACGCTGCTGCTATTACC
>JAHJRJ010000215.1 GCA_018830765.1 Bacteroidota bacterium
CAACTAATAACATTCGTCTATGTTATGTAATAATCCATTCAAAAATTATAAATTCCATACTCCTCCATAATCTCCTTTGCCATTCTCTCCGCAACGCTCCAATCGTGTAACTTTTGATGAGCATCTTCTTCAAGCGATTTTCTGAGATTTTTGACATAACGATGATATTTTTTAAGGATTGACTCCACAACCTTTTCGTTTTTGGGAATCTTCAGTTGATAAATATTTTCCTTTGCAAGAATCATGGCAAACTCTGCCATAGACTCGCCCTCGATTTGCAGCATGAGTTTTCCGCTATCATCCTTAAGCTCGTAATGTCCCATGAAATGTTCGGAGTGAAGTTTTTTGCCCGTAGTTGGATGAGTTTCGCATTCAACTTTTAAATAATTACCATCATAGAAATCTTCGGGGAATTTTCTTATCCCATCCAACAAACAATCTTTGATGACAGAAACCTTGACCTGATCGTATGAGATTTTGACTTTATCTTTCTGCTGCTTCTTGCGCATCTTTGGAAGCTCGAGCCGCTCTCGCACCATTTCGCACAAACCCTCATAAATACGAGGTAGATATTCTTCAACACCGAGTCCCAATGCTTTAAGCACAGCAGCATCTAATGCCTTGCGATCTTTTTGTTTGACTTCTTCAAATATTGGTTTGATCTTTCTTTTTTCTAATTTAGAAATATCAAATTTTACATCAACATCTGGGATGAGCATCGTTTCAACGTCCTCCACAGTAAACTCCTTAGCATTGCCATTATTAACGTCTCTACCGTATGCTTCAAGATGAAGGATATTGAGAAAGGAGTTTAAGATGACTAAAACACTCTCCTTATTAGGCTTGACGGAATAGAGACGTTTGTCGACTAAGAATCTTTCTTTATTATGAAACGTTAAGAATCTATTTCGGGGTGCTGCAAGGTAAAGGATTTCATCATCGATAACATTATTGATACCATACCAATATTTTCTGCCTTGGACAGATTTGATTTTTGTAAAATTCACGTTTTGTTCGTTTGTCTGTGTCTCACCCCATTCAATATATTTTAATGCCGCAAGGTCTCCCTGTTTTTTTAACTTTTCTTTTGATTCGTTACAAACGAAAAGTAATGCCTTCACTTCATTTGACTCAATTAGTATTTTTTCAAATTGTGATGAGTCTTTGATAATTCTTTTTAAATATTTTTGTTCAATTTCGCCTTCCCATCCCCGATTGTTGCGGCATTGTACACACCCCTTTTTCCCCTCTCGAGAGGGGACTATGGGGTGTGTCGCCTGTAAATAGAAAAACTCGTTGATACCCGTCTTAATCCCAAACCGCACATCGGCAATCTGTTTCAACGGCACAAGCTTGTCTTTGCACTTCTCTAAAATTTCAAAATAGACATCGGGTGCACGGAGGTATTTCCCCCATTTTGCCAAATCTTCCTTCGTTTGAAGTTCCTGCATCATATCAGATTGCTTTACCATCCGTATGCGCATTTCATCTGTTTCCAAAGAAGAAATGCCCTCCGATACTTTGCGCACTCTCTTGTCGTGCTCAGCAGATTCGATCATGCTTACAATGCCATCAATCCTATCCCACCGTTTCTGCGACTCAAGTCGAAGATCACGATACGGAATAAGCTCTTCTAACTTCTTTTTCAGCTTAACAAAATGTACAATGTTATCGCTTCTCACCTGAGCACCCTCTTCTCGTTCAAGAACTGTTACAATCGTGTTTACTGCCGCATCTTCGAACCACGGCTCTGCCCACGATGCGATAATCATTTTGATTTTGAAATGATCGAGGAAAAACTGTTTCAGAACCGAACCATAAGAAACATCGAGCCACGAGTTAGACGTGATGATAGCGAACGCTCCATCCTTTGAAAGAAGCGTCGCCGTGTGGAGGAAAATATAGGCATATATATCCGCCTGACCGGATAACTTTAACTCAACATGTCCTTTATCGACCCATCGCTGGATAGATTTTTTCTGTTCGCCCTCACTCAAACCACGAGCATTGGCGACATCTTTCTCTTTTATACTTTTTAATTCAAAAAGCGATGGGTAAGTAAGAAGATATTCTTCTGCAAGAATTTTTGTTAATTCCTTCTTATATCCCTTTACTTCCTTTTCAATAATTTCCTGACGGATGTATGGAAAATTACCGACTAATCCGTGAAATTCAGGAATTGTTACATCAATCTTGTCTTTGAAATATTTACCGGCATGCGGAGGAGGAAATGGGAAGCTTTCTCCTTTACGAACTACAAAAATATCTTTATTTAAGACTCTTGGAAAGTTATCAAAGTTTTTTACATCCTGCCGGAACATATTTATCGTGGAAAGTTCGGCAGGGAATTTACCGATGTCGATTCCCCAGATTTGGTTCAGTAACTGATCGTGTGTTGCACGGTGTGCCGAAAGATAACGAAGTCGGTCGTACAGCCGGATTAAAAATGTTCCGGAACCACACGTTGGGTCTCCGTAAAATCCATTTTTGTCATGAACTACGGTTCCGATAATAAGATCGACTAAATCTTCCCGTGTGAAGTATTGTCCTAGATTATGTCTTTGTTCAGGATCGACTATTTCCTCGAACAATTCGCCGATGACGTCTTCGGGTAAATCTCCGAAATGATAAACTCGCAGCTCGGAAAACAATTCACGAAGATACGGATATACAGAATCGGGAATGCCGAGTTCCTCGATAGGTCCATCTATAAAAACAGCCTGCCAATCCTTCTCACCTGCTTTTGTGAAGGCAATTTTCAACAGACGATTTAGATCCCGTTCATCGGATTGGTGAAGCTCGGGTAAATCCTCAAAATACCTGCGAACCGTAAGATAGAAAATGATTTTTGTAATGAGTCCATAGACACGCTGACGTGCGATAAGTTTGTAGAATTCACTATCGGAAGGATATGTTATACCTTGCTTTCTAACGTACTCAGTGATTTTTGCTTTCTTTTTCTTATCACGGGATTCATCTTTGAAAAATCTTTCAAATTCAGGTATCAACTGTTGCGTTGAATGACGAAGAAGATTTACAAAATAAACTTTCTCCGGCTGAAATCTCTCAAATGTTCCTATATCATGGAGCCGGATAACTTCCGAGCAGATGCGGCGAATGTATGCTTTTATTGTGGCTTGAATATCTCCACGCAGCCAGTCATTTATGTTTGTGAGAATCGGCGTCGGTTCAGAACCAAGCGGTTCGAGTTTATTACCCTTTACTTTGAACGCGTTCAGTGATTGGAAATCCCAAGTGAAGGCATATTCAACTTTAAGCTGGACAGCTTTTTGTCTGAACGTTTCTAAATTCTCCCGTGCAGCGAAAGGCGGTTTTATTTCAATGTAACTATATGCATCACGTGCTTGAAGGTTTTTCCAGATTACGAGATCGCCAAAACGAGTTGTTGTTTCAGTGGGAATGCCGGGTTCATTAGTCGCTTCAGTAAAAGTAAAAGCGTTTCGTTTGATATGCTCGTTGAACCACTCGGTAATTTTACCGAGAAGTTCGCGTTCGTTTGTCTTTATTTTTCCCATTATACCGGATATTGGCTGAATAAAAATTGGTTTTATGGTTATTAAGTTAATAATAGGATGCCAGAAAAGCAAAACTAATAAGTTTTTTTGAAACAAGCCATTTTTTCTTTAAATTTGAACGATGAAAACAACTAAGTCAGGCGAAAAGATACCAAGAAGAAAGAACTCGACAAAGTACCAGAACAACGGCCGTATTCATAACAAAAATCTTATCATCCGCGGCGCGCGGGTTCATAACCTAAAGAACATCAACCTCGAACTGCCACGCAACAAGCTGATTGTATTTACAGGAGTCAGCGGTTCCGGTAAATCGAGCCTCGCTTTTGATACAATCTACGCCGAAGGTCAACGGAGATTTGTGGAAAGTCTTTCTTCTTATGCTCGCCAATTTTTGGAGAGGATGGATAAACCCGACGTCGACTTTATCGAAGGGTTGAGTCCTGCAATCGCTATCGAACAGAGGACAACAACACGTAACCCGCGATCAACCGTAGGGACTTCTACAGAAATCTACGACTACTTCCGGATTTTTTTTGCACGTGTAGGAAAAACTTATTGCTATAGCTGTGGAAAGCTTGTTCAAAAAGATTCCGTACAAACGGTTCTGGAAAAATTAAATACTGAAACGGGAGGCAAAGACGAAGTAAAACTTTACATCATGTTTCCTCTTCAACTTCATCCGAAAGCGACAGTGAAACAGGAAATTGAGAATTTAAAAAAACAGGGCTTCATCAGATTGTTTTGTAAGGGACAATTAATTGAATTAAATGAAAAGCTGCCTCCCAAAATCTGTAAATCCGATATATCGGTCGTAATCGATAGAATTATGTACAGAAAAAATGAAGCTCACAATCGCATTGCCGACTCGGTCGAAACAGCATTCAATGTTAGCGGTGGCCACGCGATAACCAGATTAGTGGAAGAAGAAAAGGATATACGATTTAACCAGCATTTCAACTGTGCCGATTGTGGAATTGATTACGAAACTCCAGACCCGCGGTTATTTTCATTCAACAGTCCGTTCGGTGCTTGCCAGGTTTGCCAAGGATTCGGAAGGTCGATAGGCATCGATTTGAATTTGGTAATTCCGGATAAGACTAAATCAATTTCACAAGGCGCAATTTTGCCTTGGACTACGCCGAAATGGAAAAAGTATCTGAATGATTTGATGGAAGTAGCAAATGAATACGATATTAGAGTTGATGTACCATTTTTCGAATTAACGGAAAAAGAAATCGATCTGGTACTCAACGGTAGTAGAGATTTTGACGGAGTTTATGATTTCTTCAAATATATAGAGCGCAAATCGTACAAGATTCATTACCGGTATTTTTTAAGCCGCTTCCGCGGTTACACTACTTGCGAGACGTGCAAAGGTTCGAGGTTGCGGAAGGAAGCGACCTATGTGAAAGTTGAAGGAAAATCAATTTTTGAAATTGTTCGGATGACGGTAACCGAAGCATATGATTTCTTCGACAATTTGAAATTGACCGAATTCGAGCTTGAGATAGCAAAAAGAGTTCTTGCAGAAATCAAGCGCCGGCTTAAATATTTGGTAGATATCGGTGTAAGTTACTTGACGCTAGATCGGTTGACGAGTACGCTATCGGGCGGAGAGTCGCAGAGGATTAATCTTGCCACATCGCTTGGTTCTTCTCTTGTCGGGTCGATGTACGTCTTAGATGAACCGAGTATAGGTCTGCATCCGCGTGATAATAACAA
>JAHJRJ010000216.1 GCA_018830765.1 Bacteroidota bacterium
GCTTCAGCATCATATCCTATGTGGCTAAAGCCAATTGTTTTGTTTTCTTTTGTCAGTTCACTGAAGTGAACTGCAATAAATGCAGACACTTTCAAATATCTATTGTAAATTGTAGAAAATGAATAAATCTATTGCAGTTGGCTTCAGCCAACTGATTAGAAATTAGACAGATAAATGCTTTAGCATCATTTCTTATGCGGCTAAAGCCTGCTAGTTCTCTTTTCTTTTTCCAGTTCACTGAAGTGAACTGCAATAAGTGGACTGCAATAAATCCTCTACTAAATAATCAGCTATTTTCTTTTATCAAAGTTAATCCATATTTATCCATAAACTCTTCTACTTCTTCTACAAAAGTTTTTTTGGTATGATGTTTTTCCTGCTGATAAATGTATTCTCTTAATTCATGCAGATGGCTTTCGCTGACGCTGACTGCCCAGTAATCATCTTGCCAGACAAACTTTTGGTCAGTGATTTTGTTCTGATTTATCCAAAATGATGATTCGCCTTTTATGAGTTGCGCCACCTTGCTGATGGTTTGATCTTTATTGAGTGAGATTAAACAGTGAACATGGTCATTATATCCATTTATACAATCAAGCCAAATCCCTTTTTCTTCGGCATTTTGCTTGATATGTTTAAAAATATTTTTTCTTATTTCTTTTGAATTAAGTATTGGCTCCCTGTTTTTTGTTGAAAAAACTAAATGTA
Organism: Bacteroidota bacterium; assembly: GCA_018830765.1. Taxonomy (GTDB): domain Bacteria; phylum Bacteroidota; class Ignavibacteria; order UBA10030; family BY39; genus JAHJRJ01. Next base: position 709 of record JAHJRJ010000216.1, read on the forward strand.
TCCAAACCCTTACCCAACTCATAGATTTTTCCTTTCTGTTTAGTATTTTAGAAATATTTTGCAGCTGACTTTAGTCAACTGATTAGAAATTAGACAAATAAATGCTTTAGCATCATTTGCTATGGGACTAAAACCCATTAGTTCTCTCTTCTTTTTCAGTTCACTGAAGTGAACTGCTATAAGCGAATTGCAATAAATGCAGATATTTTCAAATATCTAAAACAATCTACCTCATCATACAGATTTCTGTAAATAATCAGAAATTACTAAATGCATGCTACTTCTTTCTCTTCCTCAGCTTCTGAACTTTAGATTTCAAAATCTTTTGAACATAAGCCGGTACGAAGCTCGATATATCGCCATTGAGTAAGGCAATCTCCCGAACTATCGAGGAGTTGAGGTAGGTGTGCTTCTCATGAGGCATAAAAAATATTGTGGTAATATCGTTTGCTAACTTCCTATTCATCAAAGCCATTTGCAACTCGTACTCGAAGTCGGAAACGGCACGCAATCCTCTAACCAACGCAATCGCTTTTTTCTTACGTGCATAATTCACGAGAAGTCCGTCGAAGTATTCCGTGTCGGTATGCTTGCCGTATTTTTTTATAACGTGCTTAACCATATCGAGACGCTCTGGGTCTGTGAAAAGTGGTTCTTTAGCCGTGTTGTGCGCGATTGTAATTATTACTTTATCGAATATTTCCAAAGCTCGTTCTAAAACATCAATATGTCCATAAGTTATTGGGTCGAAGGTTCCGGGGTAGATTGCTATCTTCATTATTTCTCCGTTTTTGTATGAGTAAAAAAAGTTACGATTGTATTTCCGAATTCTTTTTTAATCGCCGGAATACAGTATTCCGACAAGTCAAAATGATAATTCTTCGAATGCTCTATTATCAGAAAGCCGGATTCTTTCAATAAACCTTTTTCGAAAATTATTTGAGGTATTCTCTTTGTTAATTCATAAGCATAAGGCGGATCGGCAAAAATCAAATCAAATTTTTCATCACATCGTTCGATAAATTTTAAGCCATCGGCTTTTATCAATTTGCATACTTCTGTGCATTTCAAATTTTCGAGGTTAGATTTTATTAGTGAAATTGATTCTTTCGAGAAATCAACGAAAGTAACATGTTCGGCACCTCTGCTTACTGCTTCGATGCCTAAGCTTCCTGTACCGGCAAATAAGTCGAGAACTCGTATCTGTTCGAGATTTAATTTATGCTGCAGAACATTAAAAATTGTTTCCTTCACACGGTCGGTCGCCGGACGTATTTCGAGCTTAGATGCCGCTTTAAGCTTTCTGCCTTTATACTTACCGGCAATAACTCGCATCTACGGTTTCCTCAAAGCAATACCAACTGCAGGAGCAAAGCGCTGAAGCGAAGTGGCAAATTTGTCGAAATTTCTCACGCTGAGTGAATGAGTGATGCGTTTGAAAGGATTTAGAATTTGAACATTCAACGATGTTCCAGTCCGCAAGGTTTTTAATGTTCCTATATCGGCGTTAGGACCGTGTATGAAGATATCTTTTATGTTCTTATCTTTTATAAAAACGTGTAAAAATCGAGCGATAAATTCTAAGTTTGCTTCTTGTCGAAAATTGTAATCGGTCAGATGTCCATTAGAATAATGGCTAAATTCTGTGTGTGTTTGTGACAAACCGACTAAAACACATTCCTGTGTTAGTATTTCGGGATAATTATAAAGTAAAGCGCCTTCGGCGGCAAATTGCGTGGCATCTATAATATTTAAGTTTAAACTCGATGTGTGAATATAATCGTGAATAGCATAGACAAGTGAGCGCTTTACAGAAACGGATAAGATATAGTTCGTTTTTTTATCCGGATGAAC
>JAHJRJ010000217.1 GCA_018830765.1 Bacteroidota bacterium
ATCCAGTTTGCACAGAATATCTCTAATTATAAGTTAGAGTTTAAAATGGAATAATCTAATAACTCCGAACTCATCCCCCCAACCCCCTTCTCTTAGTAAGAGAAGGGGGAATCGGATTAAACTTTGCGGGGTTGAGTTCGATCTTTCTATTTTGCAAACAATCAAATACCATGATAACTGAAAACATAAAACGAATAACCACGAAAGTAATCGTTGAGATGAAAAAGAGCGGCGAAAAAATTTCTGCGCTCACAGCTTACGATTATATAATAGCAAAAATGTTAGACGACGCCGGAATGGATATTATTCTCGTGGGCGATTCATTGGGGAACGTTTTTCAAGGTCAGGAAACCACATTGCCGGTTACTGTTGACGAGATAATCTACCACACAAAAGCAGTCAGACGTGCCGTAAAACGATCGCTGGTTGTGGTAGATATGCCGTTCCTATCTTATCAAATTAGTATTGAGGATGCAGTCCGTAATTGCGGAAGAGTGTTGAAAGAAACCGGAGCAGAAGCAATAAAAATTGAAGGCGGCAAACCGATGGTCGAAACAATTCGTCGGCTTGTTGAAGTCGGTATTCCCGTAATGGGACATCTTGGACTCACACCGCAATCGATTCATAAATTCGGCAGCTACGAAGTAAGAGGAAAAGCTAAAACCGAAGCTGAAAATATTTTGCGCGATGCCAAAGAGTTAGAAAAAGCGGGCGCCTTCTCGATCGTTCTTGAAAAAATACCTTACGGTCTTGCCAAAAAAGTTACTGACTCCGTTTCCATTCCGACTATCGGTATCGGCGCGGGCAAACATTGCGACGGTCAAATACTTGTGTGTTACGATATGTTAGGAATGTTCGAAGATTTCCAACCCAAATTTGCCCGCAAGTATGCTAACCTTGCAAAGATAATCAGAAATTCATTTGATAATTATTTGAAAGATGTGAAAACGGGAAAATTTCCGAATAAAGAAGAAAGTTTTTAAATTAGAAAATAGAATATTGAATGTAGAAGATAGAGTGTAGAATTTCTATAGCGAATTAGATATTTAGGAAGAAGGAAGATTGATGGATACCTCGAAGAGCTTTCAGGATCTGATAGTATGGCAAAAATCCCATGAATTTGTTTTGAAAGTTTATCATTTTACAGAATCTTTTCCTAAGAAAGAAATTTATGGTTTAACATCTCAATTCAGAAGATCAGCCATTTCGATTGCCGCAAATATTGCTGAAGGATTTAAAAAACGTGGTAAGAAAGATAAAATTAGATATTTTAATATTGCTCACGGTTCTCTGGAAGAGTGCAGATATTATTTGATTTTGTCTAATGATTTAAACTATGGCAATCATCCGGATTTGTTTAAACTTATGGAAGAAATCGGCAAATTAATAAATGCATATTCACGTAAAATTCAAGATTCCGAACCCTAATTCTTCTGTATTCTAACTTCTAATGTCTTACAAAGCTCAATTATGAAAAAATATTATGCCACGAAATAACCCTAAAATACTTGTATCCAACGACGACGGCATAGACGCACCTGGTATTTATGCACTCGCTAACGAAATAAAAAAAATGGGAGATGTTATCGTCGTTGCCCCCGACGAACAACAGAGCGCAGTCGGTCACGCAATCACTATGAACTATCCGCTGCGAGCAACGAAGTTTTATAAAAACGGAAAATTTTTCGGCTATGCTATTGACGGAACACCAACAGATGCGGTAAAATTAGCCGTAAATTCACTCTTGAAAGAACCACCCGATTTGATCATCTCTGGAATCAATCACGGGGCGAATACTGCAATTAGTATTATTTATTCCGGAACAGTTTCCGCAGCAACCGAGGGTACAATACTCGGGATTCCATCCATCGCAGTATCGCTTACTACTTACGGCAAGCCCGATTTCCGTTATGCGGCAAAAGTTGCGCGAAAAATTGCCAATATTGTGTTGAAAAAAGGATTACCCAAAGGAGTTCTCCTGAATGTGAATGTACCGGCTGTATCCGAAAAAGAAATTAAAGGCATAAAAGTAACGCGCCAGAGTAAAGCTACCTGGGACGACTGGTTCGAAGCTCGCCGCGACCCGAACAATAAAGAATATTTCTGGCTTACAGGCAGACTTGTAACAAAAGATAAGTCTGATGATACTGACCAGGCAGCAGTAGAGAATAATTTTGTGTCAATTACTCCAATCCAATACGACCTCACCGACTACGAGATGTTCGAGAAAATGAAAAAGTGGAAGTGGTGAGAAAAGATTATGCCCAACAACGACATCGAAAAGAAACTCTGGGCAGCGGCAGATGAACTGCGGGCAAACTCTAAACTTAAATCTACCGAGTATGCAACACCAGTTTTAGGATTGATATTCCTTCGATTTGCTGACTTTAAATTTTCTCAAGCTGAGAAACAATTACAAGTCAAAGCAACCGGACGTAAACAGATTACTAAAGCTGATTACCAGGCAATGGGTGTGATGTATTTGCCTGATAAATCTCGATTCTCCAAACTCATAAATCTTCCGGAAAGTGCTGATATAGGTAAAGCGATAAACGATGCGATGAAGGCGATTGAAACAGACAACGAAGAACTGCGAGATGTTCTGCCGAAGAATTACCAAAGCTTCGAGAAGCGTATCCTGATAGAGTTACTGAAAATTCTCAACTCCATACCGATGGATATTGAAGGCGATACATTCGGGAAAATTTATGAGTATTTCCTCGGTGAGTTTGCTATGACCGAAGGACAAAAAGGGGGCGAGTTCTTCACGCCTACTTCAATCGTAAAATTGATTGTTGAGATAATTGAGCCGTACCACGGACGCATATTTGACCCTGCTTGCGGCTCAGGCGGTATGTTTGTGCAGAGTGCGCACTTTGTGGAGAGACATAAAAAAAGACCAAGCGATGAGATCGCTGTTTATGGACAGGAAAATAAAACGGAAACACTCCGACTCTGTAAATTAAATCTCGCTGTGCACGGTCTCTCCGGCGAAATTAAAGATGGCAATACATACTACGAAGACCCTCACAACTGCACTGGCAAGTTTGACTTTGTTATGGCAAATCCGCCATTCAATGTTGACCGTGTGGATAAAGAGCGTATCAAGGATGATCCGCGTTTCCCGTTTGGTATGCCTAAGACGGATAATGCCAATTATCTCTGGATACAAATATTTTACAGTGCTTTAAATAAGAACGGACGAGCAGGTTTTGTAATGGCAAACTCTGCCGGCGATGCCCGTTCCTCCGAGCTTGAGATTCGGAAGAAGCTGATTGAGTCCAATGCTGTTGATGTTGTTATTTCCATTGGCTCAAACTTTTTCTATACTGTTACGCTTCCCTGTACGCTCTGGTTTCTTGACAAGGGCAAAGCCCTCACCGTATCTCGAAAGCAACCGGGACGGGGTGAGGGTAATGATCGGAAGGACAAAGTGCTTTTCATAGATGCACGGCATATTTACAGGCAAATTGACCGTGCGCACCGTGATTTTACACCTGAGCAAATTGAGTTCATTTCTAACATTGTACGGTTGTATCGTGGTGAAACCCTCACCCCTGCCCCCTCTCCCAAATCGGGTGAGGGGAACGCCCCTTCGTTAGAAAAAATATTTTACAACGGAAAGTATGTTGATGTACCGGGATTGTGCAAAGTTGCAACGATTAAAGAAATTGATGCGCAAGGATGGAGTTTAAATCCCGGACGGTATGTTGGTGTAACTGAAAGAGCGGCTGATGACTTTGATTTCAAAGAAAAATTGGAAGAGTTGAATGAGGAATTAGAAATTCTTAATACTGAAGCAAGAGAATTGGAAGAAAGAATTGCAGAGAATGCAGCAAAGTTGCTTGAAGATGGTAAATAAATATCAGATAGAAAGGAATTAATAATATGACACAGCAGACAGTTGTAACGCTCAACTCAATTTTTCAGCTCAAGATTACGATCAAAAATTGCAAACCACCTATTTGGCGCCGGATACAAGTAAGGGACGACACTTCGCTTTCAAAACTTCACCGAATACTGCAAATAATATTTTGGTGGACCGACACACACTTGCACAGCTTCACAATTGACCGTAGAGAATATGGTGTACCGAGCAAGGAAGATTTCCATCCGGTAATAAACGAACGGAATTTTATACTGAGGCATGTTATTCATCAGGAAAAGCAGCGGTTTCTTTACACTTACGATTTTGGAGATGGATGGGAACACGAGATTCTTGTTGAGAAGATGCTGCCCGCAGAGGTTGGCGTCCATTACCCTCGTTGTATTGCGGGTAAGCGAAAACGCCCGCCTGAAGATTGCGGCGGTCCGTGGGGATATATGGACTTAATGGAAATTAGAAAAAATCCCGATCACCCTGATTATGCAGAACGGATGGGGTGGCTTGGCGATGTGTACGACCCCGAAGAATTTGATATCGATTTGATAAACGGATCTCTGAAAAGATTGCGATGATAGAATCCAAAAGAAAAAGACCCGATGATACGACTGATTATTAAACTGACACAGCAAAAGTAATGAAGAACGGTTGGAAAAAAATAAGACTAAAGGAAGTCTGCGAAATTACTTCGAGTAAGAGAATATACGCTGCCGATTATCAGAACGAAGGTATTCCCTTTTTTCGTGGAAAGGAAATTATAGAGAAGCAGAAAGGAATCATCGCTGTTTCAACAGAGCTATATATTTCAAAGGAAAAATTTCGCAGCATAAAAAGTAAATTTGGTGCGCCACAGGTTGGCGAGTTATTACTAACATCCGTTGGGACTCTTGGTGTTCCATATGTTATCAAGGAAGGCGAAGAGTTCTATTTCAAAGATGGTAATTTGACCTGGTTTAAAAATTTTATAGATCTGGATGTCAAGTTTTTATACTACTGGTTTTTATCACCGTTTGGTAAAGCTCAGCTTAAAAAAAGTACGATCGGATCGTCTCAGCCGGCTTTTACAATTGTATTACTCAAGGATTTGGAGATAAAACTTCCACCTCTTGATACCCAGCGCAAAATTGCATCAATTCTCTCTGCCTACGACGACCTGATTGAGAACAACACACGTCGCATAAAGATATTGGAAGAAATGGCGTCAGCGATTTACAGGGAATGGTTTGTGGAATTTCGATTTTCGAATGTCGAATGTCGAATGCCGCTCCGTCCCGCTCCGTCCCGATGGGACGAGAGTCCATTCGGGAATGGGACGAGAGTCCATTCGGGAAATGTCGAATTACGAATAGCAACTCCTGAAGAGAAAAAGCTTACAGGCAAGGATCTGTTTCCGAAAGGATGGGAAGCGAGACCTTTGCAAAGCCTTACTGCTTCTCTCACCGATGGTGACTGGATTGAAACAAAAGATCAAGGCGGAGAAGACTATCGGTTACTTCAAGTATCAAACATTGGGGTAAGTGAGTTTGCTGAAACTGGCAATTATCGCTATATAACACAAGATACATTTGACCGTTTGAGATGCCAAGAGGTCTTACCCGGAGACATACTCATATCGAGGATGCCAAAACCGACAGGACGTGCATGGTTGGTGACCTTACAACCTTGGAAGATGATCACAGCAGTTGATGTTGCAATAGCGAAAGTTGATGATCATAAAGCTGATCCATACTTTGTTCTTTATTTATTGAACTCACTTGAGCAAATTGACCAAGTTGAAAGAAGGACTACGGGAACAACCAGACCAAGAATTTCACGTAGTAGCCTTGCTTCAATACCAGTAGTTGTGCCACCAATCTTACTTCAAAAGTCCTTCGGCAAGTTTACAAACAGTAACTACCAACTAAGCACGACACTTAGGAACAAGAACACAAATCTTCGCCGTACACGCGACCTGCTGCTGCCGAAGCTGATATCAGGAGAAATAGATGTGGAAGGAATTAATATTAATACAATCAAGGAAAACTAATGGCATGGAATGATGGGCTAACTGGAAAGGCCTTAGCAATAGCAGCAAGTAAGTCTAAAATAATCAAGGTTGAAGCTGGGCCGGGTACTGGTAAAAGTTTTGTTATGAAACGAAGAGTCGCACGCCTTCTTGAATCTGGAATTTCACCAAGAAAAATTCTTGCAGTTACATTTACGAGGACGGCTGCGTCTGCATTAATCAAGGATTTACATAATTTAGATGTAAAGGGATGTGAAGATATCAGAGTGGGTACGCTTCATTCATTTTGTTATTCTCTGTTAATGAAGAATGCAGTATTTGAGTATTTGGGTCGTGTTCCAAAACCGCTTATCACATTTAATAAATTCGGAATCTTGCAATTTCAGGGATACCCGTTGTTACAAGATATTAACAAGCCTTCAAAGTTCGGTACAAAAAGGGATAAAGCAAAACGAATCAAGGCATTCGAAGCAGATTGGGCTAGACTACAATCAGAAAAACCAGGTTGGCCAAAAACAGCTTTGGATAGAGAATTTGAAAAGGAGTTAACAAAATGGCTGAAATTTCATCGAGCCATACTCATTGGAGAAGTGATTCCTCTGGCTCTTAGATATTTGAAAAATAATCCGACCGCAACTGAACTAAATCAATTTAATCACATTATTGTAGATGAATACCAGGATTTAAACAAAGCAGAACAAGAACTGATAGATGTTCTTGGTAAAAATTCATCAATTGCAGTGGTGGGTGATCCTGATCAATCAATATATAAATTTCGTTATGCCCATCCAGAAGGTTTAAGTGATTTCGTTACAAATCATGCAGGAGTTGATGAGAAAGGTCTTGATAAATGCCGACGTTGCCCAACGAAGGTCGTCGACCTTGCAAATGAATTGATATTAAATAACCATCCGACTGGTGTAGTAGGAAGACTTCAGCCCACGGATGGAAATCCAGAAGGGAAGGTACATATTGTTCAATGGAATGATCTTGACGAACAAACAAAAGGTATCACAAAGTACATTAAACATTTAATCGACTCTGAGAGATATCAAGCAAAAGATTTTTTAGTACTATGTCCGCGAAGACAAATTGGATATGCAATTCGCGATTTACTTCTTAAGAAAAATATCCCTTCTCACAGTTTTTTCAATGAGGAAAGCTTGGAAGAAGAAGAAGCACAAAGAGCATTTACGCTATTATGCTTAGTAGTAGACGATGAGGATAGGGTTGCGCTCCGTTTTTGGTTAGGGTTGGGAAGCAATTCTTGGCTTGAAAATGAGTATCGTAGACTCAGAGAGTACTGCGAACAAAACGACTCAGAACCATTGCAAGTTCTAAACCAAATTGTTGATGGTACAATCGAATTAACAAAGGTATCAAATCTTGTTAATAGGTTCAGGTCTCTCATTGAAAAGCTTGAGGTATTAAAAGATCTGAAGGGACAAGAATTAGTTGATTCTTTATTTCCCGAGAAAAAAGATTGGGCACTACTCCTGAGAGAAGCATCAATGATAGATCTTAATGATGACACTACCTCAAAACATCTTCTTGAGAGATTGAGATCAATTATTACTCAACCAGAAATCCCTGATTCGCCTGATTATGTTAGAGTAATGAGTCTCTATAAATCAAAGGGTCTTACAAGTAGGGTAACTATTGTTGTCGGAGTAATTCAGGGTTTAGTTCCTCTGCTTCTCGAAGATGGAACCCATCATGAGAAGGAGGAATCATTGAAAGAACAAAGAAGAGTACTTTATGTAGCTATTACACGCTCAACTGATATTCTAGTAATTTCATCCATTCGTATTTTGCAAAGAGATCTTGCTCACAAGATGAGGGTTAAGCTTCCTTACGGAGTTGGGGCTTATGGAACAGTAATAAACAGTCAGTTCATAGGAGAATTGGGTCCACATGCACCGACCGTTCAAGCAGGACTGAGGTGGCAGAAAGATGGTTATGAATAGATATTATCAATTCGAAACATGCAAGAAGTTTGAGTATTACCTCTTGCTGCTGCCGAAGCTAATTAGCGGGGAGATACAAATTGAAAATGACGAATGGCGAAGTGCGCTCCGTCCCGCTCCGTCCCGATGGGACGAGAGTCCATTCGGGAATGGGACGAGAGTCCCTTCGGGAAATGTCTAATGGAAAAAAAGAATGAAGAAGTGAGAATTGCGAATGGAGAATGTTGAATGGATGATTTGAAGGATAGAACGAAGCGATTTGCTATCGATGTGATTCGGTATTGTTCAAATCTACCGCAAAAGCAAGAGTTTTGGGTTATTACCAAGCAGCTTATAAAGAGCTCAACGTCTGTCGGAGCTAATTATCGTTCGGCGTGCCGTGCAAAATCGAAAGCCGATTTTATCGCCAAGCTATCAATAGTAGAAGAAGAAGCCGATGAGTCGATGTATTGGATGGAATTGCTCGAAAAGTTAGGCGAAGGAAAGAACGAGGTATTGCTTCGATTAAAAGACGAAGCAAATCAACTGGTATCTATCATCGTAGCATCAAAAAAGACAGCAAGAAATGAAAAAAAATAAACCGAGATTCAAAATTCGTAAATCGAAATTGTATTGCTATACCCGCGACCTGCCGCTACCGAAGCTGATATCAGGAGAAATAGATGTGGAAGAAATAAATATTCGAATGGAGAATAACCAATGAAACCCTCGGATGTTGAAGAGTTATATTACATTACTCCAATTGATAATCTTCAAAGCATTTTTCATCATGGTATTCTCTCACATAATCGATCAAAGAAGTTAAAAACAAAATCAGTAGCAGATCCAGATATCCAGGCAAGGAGGGAAAAGGTGATTGTTCCGGGTACTAACAGAAAACTTCATGATTTTGCTAATCTCTATTTTAATCCAAGAAACCCGATGATGTACAAAAGAAAAGCACTGCATGCTAACTTATGTGTTCTTCGTATATTATGTAATATCCTGGATGAAAAAGGTGTTATTATCACAGATGGTAACGCTTCAAGCAATCGTACATTATTTCAAGATCCACAACAGGGATTTGCTTTATTAGATGAGAAGCTTATATATGCAAAATATTGGCATGATGACAATCCCATTGAAAAGGATAGAAAAACATGGTCAATATGTGCCGAAGTACTTGTTCCTGATGTCATAAATGTAAAGTTCATTCAGGGGATCTATGTGTCGTGTGTTGACACTGAGCAGAAAGTTTTGCATATTATTGGCAGTAATCCCATAGCAAAGAACGTTCAAGTATTATCAGATTTATTCTTTTTATAGAGAAACCTTATGGTTAGAGTATTAATAGGAGACATTTTTAATTCTAAAGCACAAACACTAGTCAATACCGTAAATACAGTCGGTATTATGGGAAAAGGACTTGCTTTGGAATTTAAAAAACGATTCCCCGATATGTTCCAGGAATACGTTCAGCAATGTAAAAAGGGGGATATTAAACTTGGTAAACCGTATCTTTATAAAACTCTTTTACCTCCGTGGATACTACTTTTCCCCACAAAAGAAAATTGGCGGTCAGTGTCAAAATTATCGGCAATCGAAACAGGATTAGAATATCTAAAAGAGAATTATAAGAAGTGGGGTATTACATCAATTGCCGTTCCACCTCTAGGATGTGGGTTGGGTGAATTAGAGTGGAATATCGTTGGACGAACTCTGTATCACCATTTAATGGAGTTGGATATTCCTGTTGAAATGTATGCGCCGTTCAATACACCTCATGTTCAATTAACACCGGAATACTTAGGCAAAGTTAGTAAAGCTCAATACGAGGAGGAAGCTAAACCTAAAACAAGAATTGAAAAAGGATTTATCCCAATATTAGAAGTAATTCATAGATTAGAAAATATTCCTTATCGTTGGCCCATTGGTAGAACTGCATTACAGAAAATTGCATACTTCGGTACCATGATGGGATTAGAGACAGGATTGGTTTTCAAGCGAGCAAGTTTTGGACCTTTTGCAACGGACTTAAAACCGAAGTTGACTAAGCTGGTCAATAATGGATTGCTCGATGAGGAAAAAGTTGGTTCTAAGTTTAATATAAGAGTTGGGAAAACTTATATTAATGCTCTGAATCTATTTGAAAAAGATTATGCAAAAGAAGAACCAATCATTGAACGATTGACTGATCTCTTTTGTCGATTGAATACACAAACGGCTGAACTTGCAGCAACGGTTCATTTTGCACGTCATACTATGAAACAAAAGAATGGTACAAAACCTTCTGAGATGGATGTATTAAACGAAGTGATGGAATGGAAGAAAAGACATCGTCCGCCGTATGACAAAAAAGAAGTAGCATCGACGATACGAAACCTAGCGGTTCTTGGCTGGCTTGATGTTAGGCCGAGTTCAGAGTTAGATGAAGAAACTGAGATGGAACTAGTCGCTTAATCATTTTTAAAAGTGATGACTTCTTACTCAGAAGATGTACTGATTGAACAACCTGCGATTAATTGCTTTTCCAACTTAAATTGGTTTCCAACAAATTGTTTTTATGAGTCGTTTGGCTCTAACGGTTCACTTGGTCGCGAAACTCCTTCCGAAGCTGTTTTAGTTTCTCACCTTCGTCCTGCATTACAAAAACTCAATCCAGAATTATCACCAGAGGCAATTGAGCTTGCTATCGAAGAACTTACAAAAGATCGAAGCTCGCTAAGTCCTACAAATGCTAATCGAGAAATCTACAAATTACTGAAGGATGGAGTGCCCGTTACCATCCGAAACCGAAGAGGTGAGGAAGTGCAGGAGCTTGTTCGTGTCATAGATTTGGAACATACGGAGAAGAATGATTTCTTCCTCGCTTCACAATTCTGGATAACTGGCGATATGTATAAACGTCGTGCAGACCTCATAGGTTTTGTTAATGGTTTACCGCTTGTATTTATCGAACTAAAAGCAATACATAAGCGTTTGGAGAATGCTTATTATGGTAATCTAACGGACTATAAAGATACAATACCACAAATCTTCTGGTACAACGGCTTCATCATACTTTCAAACGGAAGCGAAAGCAAAATCGGAACTATAAGCTCTCAGTGGGAACACTTTGCTGACTGGAAGAAGATCAACAGCGAAGGTGAAGAAGGTGTTATATCTCTCGAAACTATGATCAGAGGTACCTGCGAGCCAAAGCGTTTGCTGGATATTTTAGAAAACTTTATCCTTTACAGCGATGAAAAGGGGGGTCTTGTGAAGATGGTTGCAAAGAACCATCAGTACCTTGGTGTAAATAGCGTTTTTGAAGCTGTCAGAGATATAAAAGATAATCGTGGTCGGCTAGGAGTTTTCTGGCACACACAGGGAAGCGGCAAAAGTTACTCGATGGTATTCTTCTCACAAAAAGTTCTCCGCAAACTTCCGGGTAATTACACATTCCTCATAGTAACAGACCGTAACGAACTTGACGGACAAATCTATAAGAATTTTGCTAATGCCGGAGTTGTAACAGAAGCGGAAGAACGGGTCAGAGCAGACAGCGGTGAACATCTGAAGCAATTACTAAAAGAAGATCATCGTTACCTCTTTACACTTATACAGAAATTTCATACAGATCCCGGGAAGAAATATCCGGAACTGTCAAATCGTTCTGATATAATTGTAATAACCGATGAGGCACACCGCAGTCAGTATGATATACTTGCCCTCAACATGAGAAATGCTCTGCCGAATGCTGCTTTTATTGGCTTCACAGGTACTCCTTTAATGGCAGGTGAGGAGAGAACCAGACAAGTATTTGGTGATTATGTTAGTATCTACAATTTCAAGCAATCCATAGATGACAAGGCGACTGTCCCGCTCTACTATGAGAACCATATACCTGAATTACAGCTTACAAATCAGGATTTAAATGAAGACATACAAAATGTCATCGAAGAAGCGATGCTCAATGAAGAACAGGAGAAAAAGTTAGAGCGTGAGTTTTCCAGAGAGTATCATCTCATAACGCGGGATGATCGTTTGGAGAAAATCGCTGAGGATATAGTCGCACACTTTATGGGTCGTGGCTATGCCGGAAAGGCTATGGTTGTCTTAATTGATAAAGCGACTGCTGTACGAATGTATGATAAAGTACAGAAGTATTGGAAAAAGCATCTTGAAGATTTAAAGATAAATCATGCTATAGCTGTAGACGATAAGCAGAAGGAAGATTTACAGTTAAAAATACGCTTCATGGAAGAGACAGATATGGCTGTCGTCGTCTCACAAGCTCAGAATGAAATCCAGGAGTTCAGAGATAAAGGTTTGGATATTGCAAAACATCGAAGACGGATGGTAACCGAGGAAATGGATGTTAAGTTTAAAGACCCGAAAGATCCATTCCGTATCGTTTTTTTGTGTGCAATGTGGATGACGGGGTTTGATGTGCCATCCTGTTCGACAATCTATCTTGATAAGCCGATGAGAAATCATACCCTCATGCAGACGATTGCGCGGGCAAACAGAGTGTTTAAAGATAAGCTTAATGGATTGATTGTTGACTATGTTGGCGTGTTCCGTAATTTACAGAAAGCATTAGCAATCTATGGATCGGCTTCGGGTGGTGGTATAATGCCTGGTGATTCTCCAGTTCAGGATAAGCAAAAACTTGTTGAAGAACTCCGGGAAGCAATTGAACAGCTCAAAGATTATTGTGAAGAACGAGAGATAGACCTTGATAAAATCATTTCTTCCGATGCATTTCCCAAAATAAAACTCATCGTTGATGCTGTTGATGCTATTCTTGAAAACGATGAATCAAAAAAGAAGTATTTATCCTTGGCGTTATCGGTACAAGCACTTTATAAAGCGATGTTACCGGATCCCAAAGCAACGGAGTTTGTCCAGATTGTTCTACTGACAAGGGTAATAGCTGAAAAGATACGATCACTTTCACCTCCGGTGGATATATCTTACGTTATGACTGCCGTAGAACAAGTGTTGGATGGCTCAATTGCCGCAGAAGGATATGTAATTCATGAACAAGAGCAGTACGGAAAGAATATCATAGATTTATCTATGATTGACTTTGAAGCTTTGAAAGCTAAGTTTGAAAAATCAAGGAAACATATCGAAGTCGAACGACTCAAGGGAGCAATAAACGCCAGGCTACTCATGATGGTTCGTTTGAATAAAAACCGTATGAACTATCTTGAACAATTCCAGAAGATGATTGATGAATACAATGCGGGTTCAGCGAATGTTGAACAATTCTTCAGCCAGTTGGTCGAATTTGCCAAGACGTTAAATGAAGAAGAACGTCGCGGAGTTGCTGAGGGGCTAAACGAAGAAGAACTTACAATGTTTGATATTCTCACTAAGCCCGACATGAAAATTACAAAATCTGAAGAAAAAGAAATAAAAAAAGTTGCAAAGGAGTTACTCGATTCACTAAAGAGAGAGAAACTCGTGCTCGATTGGCGAAAGAAACAACAGTCAAGGGCAAATGTTAGAATTTGTATAGAAAATATTTTGGATAAACTTCCTTCGATATACACACGAGATATTTATTTGCAGAAATGCGATTTTGTGTATCAGCATGTGTATGATTCGTATTATGGAGAGGGGAGGAGTGTGTATGTAAACCGGGTATAATTTTTTACATTAAAAATATTTTTCGCATTACCAAAGATTCTTCCACAGAATTATTGCTTCTCCTCGTTGTTCTCACCTTGGCATCAAACTATCCGATCTTAAAATTCGGATTCATAAATTTAACAACCGCAGGAAATATGTCTTCTCGCTGCGGTGTTCTGGGCGCTCAATACGAACTTGCAAAAGCCGCTTCTCACCCGTTACTTAACTTGGCGGCGATAATATCAGGCATTCTTGCCATTGGGCTTGCAAATGTGTTGTGGTCGTACGGTGTAAAAAAATCGGTCCGGGCGTTATGGTATTCGATGTATGAGTCGCAAGAAAATGATGTTGATGTTTGCCGCCGCTTTGCTTTTTCCCCCATCAATACGTATTTTCCCAGAGCGAATAAACGCTAAGAGGAATTTATGAAAACATTATTATTGATATTTATAGGATTGATAGCAATGAATTCTGCCCACTCTCAAATATCACCCTTAAAATTTTCGCTGAACGGTGAATGGCTTTTCAAAGCCGATACGAAAAAAGTTGGAGTTAAGCAAAAATGGTTCGCCGAAACATCCGACAGGTCAAAATGGGAAAAGATTAACGTCCCCGATTTCTGGGAAGACCATTCTAATTATAAAAACTACGACGGCTGGGGATGGTATGCGCGTAAATTCGAGTTCAATAAAACTTCGGAACCGTTCAGCATTCACTTCGCCGGTGTCGACGACGATGCTGTCGTTTGGATTAACGGAATTAACGTAGGAAGCCACACAGGTTACAGCGACCCGTTCGCACTTGATGTAACCGATGCGCTGCGTAACGGCGAAAATATGGTCGTTGTTCAAGTGCTCGACTATGGCGGTGGAGGAGGAATATATAAACCGGTTACAATCATCGAGACAAAACATCTCGACAGTCTTTTAAAGAGTGAATATTTCGGTAAGCCAGCTCTGCAAAGCACCGATTGGGTTAAAGATGCAGTTATTTATTCCGCCTATCTTCGTTCGGCTTCACCCGAAGGCACATTCAAAGGATTTGAAAAACGGATACCCGAGTTAAAAGAGATGGGAGTTACAGTTGTCTGGTTATTGCCGATTCATCCCGTCGGTGTAAAGAATCGCAAAGGAAAGTTAGGCAGTCCTTACTCCGTTCGTGATTTCTACGGAATAAATCCGGAGTTCGGAACGATGAACGATTTTAAAAATTTGCTGAATACGGTCCACAAAAACAGTATGAAGTTAATAATTGACTTAGTCGCGAATCATACCGCTTGGGACAATCCGATGATAGTCGAACATCCCGAATGGTTTACAAAAGATTCTCATGGTAAAATCATACCACCGAATGACGACTGGACAGACGTTGCCGACCTTGACTACTCAAAACCTGAATTACGCAAATACATGATTGATATGATGAAGTGGTGGGTGAAGGATGTCGATATAGATGGTTTCCGCTGCGATGTAGCTGAACTGGTCCCGACTGATTTTTGGGAAGAAGCGCGCGATTCTTTGAATAAAATTAATGATGTGATGATGCTATCCGAGGGTTCTATACCAGAACACCATCTCAAGGCATTCGACTTAACGTACTCTTGGAATATATACGATGTGCTTGAGTTGTTGTTAAAAAGTAAGAGACCTGCGACAGTGATTGATCAACTTTTAAACAACGAATCTTTGCAATTTCCAACCGGTTCACTGCGAATGCGTTTCAATACGAACCACGATAAGAACGCTTGGGATGAGCCGGCGGTAAAAATGTTTGGGATAGACGGCCTGAAGCTTACCGCTATTCTAATTAACACCATACCCGGTGTGCCGATGATTTATACAGGCGAGGAAGTAGCAAACGATAAGAAGTTGGGATTGTTTGAAAAGGTGGATGTTGATTGGAAAAGACCGAAAGAGATGCAAAAAATTTATTCTGATCTTTTTAAACTGCGAAAAGAAAGTAAAGCGCTATCGAGAGGAGAGATGTTTCGAGTTACAAATTCGGACGATAAAAATGTTTACGCTTTTATGAGAGTTTCAGGCGATGAAAAGATAATCGTTTTACTCAATTTCTCGAAGAAAGAAATCACTACCCAAGTAGAAATTCCGGTTTCGTTATTTGACGTGAAAAATATTGTTACCTTGAATGAGGTTTTTACTGGAATGAAGATGAAACTGAGTAAAAAGAATGCTGATAAATTTAATATTACATTAAAACCATACGGTTACAAAGTGTTTGTGGTTGAAAAAGATTAATG